>JBFIYQ010000206.1:0-5330 GCA_041605275.1 Gammaproteobacteria bacterium | reverse complement strand
TCGCCCAAGGCGCCGGGTATTTTGTGGAAGTCCTTGTTCAAGCCGGATCAGGCGCTGCGGCTCAAGCTTCGGGCCGATCCCCACATGTGGTGGTGGTGCTGGCTGTTTCTGCGTCAGTGCACCGACGAGCGGGCCCGGATCAACACCCTCCGCAAACTCAGGCTCTGCGTCTACTCGGTGGCGTGTCTCGACGCGGTGGTTAAAGACACCGGTGTCGAATACGACGCGCTCAGAAAGGGAAATCTCTATCTCTACCGTTCGCAGCAAAGCTTCGACAAAGGCGTCGCCCACATGGGCATCCTTCGGGATGAAGGGCTGGCGCTCGAGGTGCTGGATCGCGACGCCGTCACGGCCATCGAGCCGGTGCTCGCGCCGGTCAAATCCCGCGTCGCCGGCGCGGTCCATTCCCCCACGGACCAGAGCGGTGACGCGCGCATGTTTTCCAGGCGTCTGGCGGCATACTGCGATGATAAGTTCGGAGTCAATTTTCTTTTTAGTACGGTCATCGAGCGTATCGAAACGTCGGGGGACAGGATCGAACGCGTGGTCACGAACGGCGGAGTTCGGCAGGCGGATCTGTACGTGCTGGCGCTTGGCTGCGACAGCCCCATCATCGGGCGGCGCATCGGGCTCAGGCTGCCCATCTTTCCGGTCAAGGGCTACTCCGTGACCTTGCCGGCGGGTCAGGGCGGCTCGGCGCTGGGAATCGGCGGCGTGGACGAGGACAACCTGATGGCCTGGTGTCCGCTGGGCGACCGCCTGCGGCTCACTTCCACCGCCGAGTTCAGCGGATACGACCGCGGTCATCATCCCGCGGACTTTCGCGCCATGTTCCGCGCCGCCAGGGAGCTGTTTCCCGACGCCGCCGACTACACTCAGCCGGACTACTGGGCCGGGCTGCGCCCGATGACGCCGGAAGGCACGCCAATCCTGGGCTATGCCCGCTACCGCAATCTGCTGCTCAACAGTGGTCACGGTCATATCGGATGGACCATGTCCTGCGGATCGGCCAAGGTCACGTCCGACGTCGCCGCCGGGCGCGACCCGGACATCGACCTCGACGGGCTCACCTACCGCTGAGCATTCGGCGGCGGGCGCGTTTAGAATGGGACGGGTCCATCCGTCCAACACAACCGGAGGAGCCGGTCATGTCCACCGTTGCCGAGAAAGTGCCCGCCGCCGACGCCCCGCTGCTGGTGGACCGGCAGAACCTGCCCCACGAGCTGGACGGAGGGCTCGGTTACCGGGCGAAGATCGGGCTGATTGTCCTCGCCACCGACCAGACCATCGAGTACGAGTGCCGGCGGCTGATGAACGTGCCTGGGGTGGCCCTTTGGGAGAGCCGGATTCTGAACTCCCAGAGCATCACGCCGGAAACCCTGGCGGCGATGGAATCCGGAATGACCGAAGCCGCCCGGGTGATCATGCCCGGCGTGCCCCTGGACGTGGTCGCCTATGGCTGCACCTCCGGCGGTATGGTGATCGGCGCCAAAAACGTCCATGCCCGGATTCACGAGGCGCGCCCGGAGGTGGCCTGCACCACGCCCATGGAGGCGACCTTTGCCGCCTTTCGCGCGCTGGGCGCGAAAAGGATCTGTTTCATTCCGCCTTATTCCGACGAGATCAATCGCAGCATGCGCCGGCATATCATCGAGGCGGGATTCGAAGTGCCGGTGATGGGGTCCTGGAATATTTGCGACGATGCCAAAGTCGCAAGGCTCTCGCCGGAAACCGTGCGCAGCGCGGTGCTGGAACTCGGCGCCCACGAACAGGTGGACGCGGTGTTCGTCTCCTGTACCAATGTCCGCGTTGCCGACCAGGTGGAGGCGCTGGAAGCGGCGCTTGGCAAACCGGTGACCTCCAGTAACCACGCCATTGCGTGGCACTGTCTCAGGCTCGCCGGTGTCGACGACGCCATCCCCGGTTTCGGCCGGCTTTTTCGCACGGGACTCGCCGCCTGACTTCAGCGCGTTTAATTTCCCTCCATCGCCGAGCTTCGCCGTCGGAAGTTGCCGGCGTCCTCGTCGTTGCCTCTCGCTGGCTGCTGATTCTGCTTCTCGCCTTTTCTCTGGCCGCCGTTGCGCGGGCAGGCGGTGACGTCCGCACGATCCTGGTTTTCGGCGACAGCCTGAGCGCGGCCTACGGCTTCGATATGGAGAAAAGCTGGGTCAGCCTGCTTCAAAAACGTCTCAATAATCACAATCCCCGGTACCGCGTGGTCAATGCCAGTATCAGCGGCGAGACCACGCGCGGGGGCGCAGAGCGCATCGCTTCGCTGGTCGCCGAGCACGCTCCGCGTATCGTGCTGGTGGAGCTCGGCGGCAACGATGGCCTGAGAGGCATCGGCATCGAAACCACCCGGCGAAATCTGGAGCGAATCATCGAATCCAGCGTCGCTTCCGGTGCGTTGGTTTTACTGCTCGCCATGGAGCTGCCGCCGAACTACGGCCAGAGCTACACCGCGGAATTCAGGCGCATCTATGACACTCTGGGAGCGCGCGAGGACGTCGTCTTGGTGCCGTTTTTTCTCGACGGCGTAGCCGGTGACGCGGCGCTGATGCAGGCCGACGGTATTCATCCCCGGGCCGAGGCGCAGCCGAGGCTGCTGCAAAATGTGTGGCCATACCTCGAGCCTGCGCTCGACGGCTGAGGCCCTCGTGCCCGTGGGCGGACAATGCGGCGACGCGGTCTAGTGATTGCTTTTTCCAGCCTAATCGCGCTGGCGATCGCGGCCGTCTGGCTCACCGGAAGCGCCATACTTCGCAATCGCGTGCCCGTCAACGCGCCGCCGGGCGCCATGGAGAGGCTTAAAACCTATCTGACCAGAAATGTTGTCGAGACTCGGCAAGATCATGCCTTTCCCGAGCTTCGCACCCGCGTCTTCCAAATAAACGCCGAAGATCTTCTCGAATTCGCCCGGCGCGCCTGCGTGCAGCTCGACTGGGAAGACGTCGGCGTGGATCCGCAGCAGCGCCGGGTGCGGGCGCAGATCCGCACACCGCTGCTTGGCTTCATCGATGATCTGGAGGCACGCGTGGAGGCGGCGGGATCGAATTCCGCCAGGCTCCAGGTGCGCTCGAGCTCACGTATCGGCCGCGGCGATCTCGGCGCCAATGCCCGCCACGTGCTCGATCTCTATCAGGCCGTCGACAGGCTGATTGCGGAGAGCGCATCGCGTGCCTGAGCGTCGCCCCCGACGCCTGCCGCCGGCAGCCGCGGCGATGGTTGTCTCAGCGGCGCTCGTCGGCGGCTGCGCCACGCTCGGCTATTACGTCCGTTCCGTTAACGGACATCTGCAGCTGATGTCCATGCGCACCCCCGTGGACCGAATTATTGCCGACGAGCAAACCAGCGACGAGCTTCGCCAGCGGCTGAAAAAGGCGCTGGCCATTCGCGAGTTTGCCCAGCGGGAGCTGGATCTGCCCGACAACGGCAGCTACCGCAGCTACGTGGATCTGGATCGGCCTTACGTTTCCTGGATTGTGATCGCCGCGCCGGAGCTGTCGCTTAAAGCGGAAACCTGGTGTTTTCCGGTCATCGGCTGCGTTGCCTACCGCGGTTACTTTCGTGAGGCGGATGCGCACCGCTTTGCCACCGATCTAGCGACCGAGGGCTATGATGTGGTGGTGAACGGCGCGCAGGCGTATTCCACTCTGGGCTGGTTCGACGACCCCCTGCTAAACACCATGATCCACCAGCCGGAATACCGGCTCGCGGGGCTGATATTTCACGAGCTTGCGCACCAGCGCGTGTATGTAAAAAGCGACTCGGCGTTTAACGAGGCTTATGCGGTGGTAGTGGAACGGGCGGGCGTGCTCCGCTGGCTGGATCAGGCCGGCGATCCCGAGCTGAGCGCGCGCTACGCCCGGGACCAGCAAAGACGCGCAGATTTTCTAGAGCTGATTGGTGGCGCCCGTCGCTCTCTGGAGGAACTCTACGCATCGGAACTTGGCGATGACGCCAAGCGCGCCGGGAAAGCAGCCATCTTCGATCAGCTGCGCGCCGATTACTCCACGCTGAAACAGCGCTGGGAGGGATACGCCGGTTACGACCGCTGGTTTGATTCGGATCTCAACAACGCCAAGCTCGCGCTGGTGGCCACCTACAACGCGTACGTTCCCGCTTTGGAAAAACTTCTGTCCCGGGAGGGCGGAAATCTCGTCAGCTTCAACAAAGCCTGCGAACGTCTCGCCCGGATGTCGTCCGAAGATCGAAGGGGCGCCCTCGAGCGCCTGGATCCGTCTTCCTCTCAGGGTAGCGGTCTCAGTATGTCTCCGTTCTCATCCAGGGCGGGATAAGGCCGGTTGTTCCGCCGGCAGCGTGCGGCGACCTCCGGGTGGCACCATTCGAAAAGGGTGCGTGCGTAGACTTCCGGATCGAGCCGCGAGCGATGGTACAAGCCCGCCGCCTCGCGTTGCCGCTGCGCCTCGAAAAGCAGAATAGCCGCGGCCACCGAAACGTTGAGCGATTCCACCATTCCGGCCATGGGAACGGAAACGCGGACGTCGGCATTTTTTAATCCTGCGTCGCTGACGCCATCGAGCTCCGCGCCCAGAAGGATCGCGGTGGGCCGGGTAAAGTCGACCTCGCGGTAATCGCGTGCGCCTTCGTCCACATGCGCGGCGACGATCTGCATGCCATTTTTACGAAGCGTGGAAGCAGCGGTATCCAGATCGGGATGAACACGAACCCGGATCCATTTTCCGCTGCCGCCGGAGCTCATGTGATTGGGTTTGAGCTTGGGGTTCGGCCATACCGCGTGCGCCTCGAAGGCGCCCACCGCGTCGCAGCTTCGCACAATGGCGGAAAAATTGTGCGTCTTATGCACGTTGTCCAGCAGCACTGTGAGATCCGGCTGCCGCCGGTCAAGCACGCCGCGCAGCTTGGCATAGCGTTCAGGCGTCATAGGCGAAATATCGCGAGCCTTGGATGCGCGACCACCGGAAAAGCGTTTTCGAGTTGAGCAGGGAGATCCATACCGCTATTGTACGCGGGCACCGGCGCGCTGACCCGGTCGATGACCTGAAACCCTTTCCTAATGCGGCGGTAGGCAAATTCCGAGATGTCGAACATCCTCATCGCAGGTTGCGGCGACGTAGGCATTGCCCTTGGACTGATGCTGATCGAGGACGGTCACCGGGTTCACGCGCTTCGCCGCAACGTCGGCGCGCTGCCGTCCTCCCTGGAAGCGATCGCGGCGGACCTGACTGATCCCGCCACATTGAGCTCGCTGCCCGATGCGGATTTCGTTTATTACACCGCCGCGGCCGACGGACGCGACGAGGCCGCTTACCAGCTCGCGTATGTTTCCGGCGTGCGCAATCTTCAGC
>JBFIYQ010000205.1:0-5333 GCA_041605275.1 Gammaproteobacteria bacterium | reverse complement strand
TTCCTTCTGGCCTTTTTCTTCCCGGCTTTCTTACGCGTCTTGCGCTTGGCCTTGGTCTTCCTCTTTGCTGCCTTCTTTTTGGTCTTTTTCTTGGTTTTTCGCTTAGCCGCCTTTTTCTTGCCCCGCTTTTTCTTTGCAGCCTTACGCTTGGCCTTCTTCTTGGTCTTCTTCTTGGCCTTTTTCTTGGCTTTTTTCTTCGCCTTCCGCTTGGTGGCTCGTTTTTTCTTGGCTGCCCGTTTCTTGGTCTTCTTCCTGGCCGCGGCCTTCCTCTTGGCCTTCTTCTTAGCCTTCTTCTTAGCCGGGCCCTTACGCTTGGCCTTCTTTCTCACCGCCTTTTTCTTGGTTTTCTTCTTGGCCTTGGTCTTCTTCTTGGCCTTTTTCTTCGCGGGCTTTTTCTTAGCCGCGGTCTTTTTCTTGGCAGCCTTTCTCTTCTTCGGCTTAGCCGCCGCCGGCTCCGGCGGGGTCTCGACCGGTCGCTGCGGCGGTTCCCAGGTGGTTCGCCTTACTTCCTCGCTCCGCTCCCAGGACGGCCGCTCTTCCCGTCTGGGGGTCTCGACCGGGCGTGTAGGCGGCGAGGTGGGCTCACGCGATTCCCACCAGCGAGAGGGGTCGGTCCCCGTACCGCCGCTTGGTGTCTTATGGCCCTCGTCCTCCTCGGGCTTCTTGCCCGAGCCGGGTTTGTCGTCGTCGTCTCCGAATCGGTGATTCACCATATGTCCTCCCTTCAGAACATGTTGTCTTCCGGTAGATGAGTAGCGGGCCTCAATCGTTCGACCCACGACCTCACTGTACTAATCGTAACAGTCCCGTGGTGTCGGCGCATTGTAAGCTCACAAATCCACCGGGATCTCGAACCCGCCCCAGAACATGCGTTTGCCATCGAATGGCATGGCTTCGGGGTCCAGGTTGGCGATTCGCGGATCCTTCATCAACTGCTCGTCGATGCGATCTCGCTCTGTGCGCGACTTATACACGATCCAGGAAAACACCATGGTTTCGTCTCCTTCGGCTTGACGCTCTGGAGGAACGAAGTGAGTTTGCCCGGCTTGACGTCGTCAGCCAGGCATTAGACGGACGCCAGCGCGCCGTATTCGCGCCAGACTTTACCCGCCTCGTCGGCCACGCGGCGGTAGCCTTCGACATTCCTGCTTGGACCGCTCGGGATGAAACCGTCAACCTATCTGACTACGGGGATCTACCTTACAAATCAGGATTCAGCGGAGGGAGACTGTCAGCTCAACGGCTTACGAACTCTGAGTGTCCACTTATAGAAGCGCCCCGTTCGCGCCGTTCCTGGTGAAACAGCGAGTACACCACCGGAATCAGGACCAGGGTGATGAGGGTCGACACGGTAAGTCCGCCGAGCACGGCGCGGGCCAGCGGCGCCTGGGCGTCGGCGCCTTCGCCGATACCGAGGGCGAGAGGCAGCAGGGCGAGAATGGTGGTGCAGGTGGTCATCAATACCGGCCGCAGCCGCCGACGCCCGGCTTCCAGCAGCGCGGCATGGGTGTCGAGGCCGCGCCGGCGCAGCTGTCCCGCCTGGTCCACCAGCAGGATGGCGTTATTCACCACGATTCCGCCCAGCATGATGCAGCCGATGCCGGACTGGAGGTTGAGCGTGGTGTCGGTGATGAACAGGGTGACCAGCACCCCCACCGCGGCCAGCGGCACGGAAAGCATCACCACCAGGGGATCGCCGAAGGACTCGTACTGCGAGGCGAGCACCATATAGACGAGCAGCAGCGCCAGCAGCAGCGACATCACCAGCTCTTCGAAGGCCTCCTGCTGCTCTTCGAAGTTACCGGCCACGCGCAGGTCGTAGCCCGCTGGCCGCGCAACCCGGTCCAGGCGGGCCTGGATATCCGCCGCCACCGAGCCCAGGTCCCGTCCGGCAACATTGGCGGTGACGGTGACGATGCGCTGCTGATCCTTGCGCTCCACGGTGACGGGTCCGCGCCCGCTCTCCGTGTCCACCAGATTGCGAAGCGCCACCAGTTCTCCGCCGGGCGTGCGCAGAGTGAGATCGAGGATCTCGTCCATGGATCGCTGCTCCGCGTCCTCGAGCTGCATAAGAATGCGATAGGAATTGCCCTCGGCGCGGAACTCTCCCGCCGTCGATCCCGCCACCGCGGTTTCGATAACCTCAGTCACGTCGCGTACGCTCAGCCCCAGGTCGGCGACCTTGTCCCGATCCACGTGGATTTGCTGCTGCGGAATGCCGGCTTCACGGCTTAGCTGGATGTCGGTAACCCCGGCCACGTCGTCGATGCCGTCGGCCACCCGGCGCGCCAGAAGATCCAGGGTGTCCAGGTCGAAACCGCGGATTTCCACGGTCACGCCTTCCTCGCTCGCCAGGATGCGCTCCAGCAGAAACTGTCCCTGAGGCGCGCGCACCCGGATCTTCATACCCGGAACCCCTTCGTCCTCGAAGCGGCGGCGAAGATCCCTGGCGATCTCCACGTTGGAGCGATCGCGCGCGGTGGCGGGCGACAGCGCCAGTCTGATTCCACCCTGGGCCGCCGAATTAGCGCGCGCCCCTGAGGTCAGCACGCTCACCACCGACGACACCGTCTCCGGCACCGCCTGGTAGACCCGTTGCTCCATCAGCCGCGTCTGCTGGTCGATGAGGCCCATCCGCGTGCCCACCTCCATTTCGCCGCTGATGCGGACCTCGCCCTCGTCGCTCGGGGGCAGAAACTCGGTGCCGATGAACGGAATCAGCAGCAGGCTGGCGGCAAAAATGGCGATGGAAAGAAACACCGTCAGCCAGCGAAAGCGAAGCACCATCTTCAGCAGGTCCTGGTAGGCGCCGTTCAGGCGATCCAGCGCCGAGCCTGAAAGCGCGGAAAGGCGCGCCGCGGCACCGTCACTCGATCCTGCATCGGGTCCTGCAAGCAGTTTCGAGCCCAGCATGGGTACCAGGCTCAAAGAAACCAGCAGCGCGCAGAACAGAGAAAACATGATGACGTAGGCGAGCTCCTTGAAAAGCACGCCGGAGACGCCGCGCACGAAGATCAGCGGCAGAAAGATCACCAGCGTGGTCACGGTGCCGGCGATCACCGCAGAGGTCACCTCGCGGGTACCTTCCACCGCGGCGATCGCGGGCGCCTCGCCCTCCTCCTGGCTGCGGCGGAATATGTTCTCCAGTACCACCACCGAGCTGTCCACCATCATGCCCACGCCGAGCGCGAGTCCGGCGAGCGTCATCAGGTTCAGAGTGAAACCGCCGAAGTAGAGCAGGGCGAAGGTGGCGCCTACGGAAATGGGGATGGCCAGCGAGATGACCAGGGTGCTGCGGAGATTGCGCAGAAAGAAAAGCAGAATCAGCACCGCAAGCGCACCGCCGTAAAGCACCGAGCGGGCAACGTTGGTGATGGCACGCTCGATGAAATTGCCCTGATTGATGACCGGAATGATGCTGATCAGAGGGAATGCGCGGTTGACGTCTTCCACCTCGGCGAGCACCCGGCGCGCCACTTCCACCGTGTTGTCACCGGGTTCCTTGCGAATCGCGAGTCGCAATCCCTGCTCGCCGTTGACGCGAATGATGCGGGTCAGCTTTTCGTAGGTGTCCTTGACCGTGGCAATCTGACGCAAAGTCACCACTGTGCCGTCGCGCCGATCGATCACGGTGTTGCGGATCTGGTCGAGGTTATTGAACTCCGCGGGGGCGCGCAGGGTGACCTGATAGCGGCCCTGCTCGATTCTGCCGGCGGGAAGATCCAGGTTGGCATTACGTATCGCGTCGAGAATGTCGCTTAAAGGCAGGCCCAGCGCGTTGACTTTGACCGGATCCATTTCGACGCGCACCTCGCGGTTGTAGCCGCCCCATGGGTCCACCTGGGCGACGCCCGGGATCCGCGCGAAGCGGTAGCGGATTTGATCCTCGACGATCTGGGTCAGCTCTACGGGGTCCAGCCTGCTGGAGATCCCGAGCAGCACTACCGGAAAGCTGTCGATGTCGAACTTACTGACCCGCGGCCTTTGGACGTTGTCGGGAAGCTCGCTGATTTCGTCCTCGAGGGTGGCCTGTACGTCGAGCGCCGCGCTGTCGATGTCGGTGCCCCAGGCAAAGCTCACGCGCACCCGGCTGTTGCCTTCATAGGACTGGGAGGTGAGCTCGACAACGCCGGGCACGGTGGCGACGATCTCTTCAACGATCTGGGTGACCAGGCGCTCCATGACAATCGGATCAGCGCCCTCGTACTCGGTGCGGACCGTGATAGTGGGAAGCTCAATGCTCGGCAGCAGATCGATTTGCAGCCGGGTGAGAGAGACGGTCCCAAGCACCACCACGATCAGCGTCGCCATGCTGGTGAAGACCGGGCGGGCAACGCTGGCGCGGGCGAGGTTCATTGACTGCTCGCCGGAGCTTTGCTTTCCACCGATACCGCTGACCCGTCGTCGAGAAGCTGCTGACCAAGGGTCACCACCTGCAGCCCGAGGTTCTCACCGCCAACCTGTACTGAGTCTCCCTGTCGGATTCCCACCGTCACATCCCGCCACGACACCGACTTCCCGTCTGCGTTGAGAATGAACACTCCGTCTCGCCCGTCGCGGCGCACCAGGGCCTGCTCCGGCACGATAGTGGCCTCCGCCACCCGGTCGAGCACCACCTCGGCGCGCACGAACATGCCCGGCTTCAAGCGAAGCCCGGGATTTTCGAGCCACACTTCCACCCGCGCCTGGCGTGTGCTCTCGCGAAAAACCGGCGCAATCCGTGCGATGCGACCTTCGAAGGTCTCTCCGGGAAACGCGTCGGTGCGCAGCACGGCGATCTGGTCGGGTTTAAGCAGCGCGTAATCGCGCTCGGTGACAAAGAACACGGCGGTGACGGGGTCGATCTCCACGATACGAAGCAGGGGCGCGTTGGCGGAAACGGTCTCTCCCTCGTCCACGTAGCGTTCGGCCACCACGCGCTCCTCGCCGCCGCCGCGCCAGTTGGCCGATACCTGGGTGTAGCCGAGACGGATCCGGGCAGACTCCAGCGCCGCCTCGGCCCGGGCGAGCTGCGCTTTGGTCACCTCCACGTGGGCCCGCTTGGCGAGCTGGTCCGCTTTGGCCGCATCCTGCTGGGAAGCCGAGGCGACTCCGCGCTTTCGCAGCTGGTCAATGCGCTCGAGCTCCCGCTCGGCGATTTCCAGCAGGCTGCGGGCTTCGGCCACGTTGGCCTTCGCCACTGCCCAGTCGGCCTGGACCTGTGCCACCGCCTGCACGAACTCGTCGTCGTCGAGTTTCGCTACCAGCTCACCCCGGGTTACCGTGTCGGCGAGATCCACGCTGATCTCTTCGATACGCCCGCCCACTTTCGAAGCAACGACGAACTCGGCGCG
>JBFIYQ010000204.1:0-5338 GCA_041605275.1 Gammaproteobacteria bacterium | reverse complement strand
GTAATTTCTCCCAGGGTGGCAATAGTTCCTGATTTGAGAAGCATGGCCTCGACGAGCATCGTCTTGCCGGCACCTCCGTGGCCGACGAGCGCGACGTTGCGAATAGCTTCAGTGGTGTAGTTCGACATCAGTCATCCTCCGTTGATCGCATTATTTTTATACGGGCTCCCGTTTCTTACCGGTCCACCCCGGTTCAGGCCGCATCGATGGCAAGGCGTCCGCCGAGCCCGAACGTGACATTTGCCATCCGGCGAGCGCCCACTCGCGGCAGAATCTTCAGGAAGCTTTTTGACCCGGAAACAGCATCAGATCAAACACCGGCCGGGTATTAAAATTCAAAGCGACTCTCATTTTCGATAGTGAAACCGGGGAGCCGTCGAAGCTCGCGCCGAAATCGCCTCGACCTCCGCCTTGAGCTCACGATCCGGGTATCCGCGCACGCGCGGGGCGCACAGTCGGCGCCCTGCGGCTCCGGCCATCAGTATAAGAGTCGCGCGGGTCGACGCAACAACACCGGCGCGCGGCCCGTCTACGGCGGGTCGCGCCAGGTATGATCGAGGTTACGAAGTGAGTCGACTGGGCAGGAACGCGCTCGAGCGCGGACGGCACGGCGATCAGGATGCCAGCGCGGTCGTTGATTCAGCAGGATCCGGGTGCCGAGTTCAGTCGTTGTTGAATCGCGCGATCAGGGATCGTCCCGCGGGGGTCAGATAGCCCTCGCGATTGACCAGCCCCAAGCTCACCGCCCGTTCAAACAGCCGCCGTTCGCCGTCGTCTCTGAGATAGACCAGGCCATCTCCGTATCTGTGAGCCAACAGCTGGAGAAGCGCTGGGTCCACCTGCTCCGACAGTTCTTTTTGCATTAACAAGGCCTAAAGCTTTGGCGAAATGACCGCATAAGACGGTCACGAGTACACATATGCGTCGCAATTTCATGAACTTATATGTGTATTGTGACCTGTAGCATTAATAGAAATTTGAGTCAACGGAAAAATTGCAGTTTATCTGCAAATTTGCCGCCCTTGGTCGAATTTGAGACCCAATTCGCAGCAAATGCAGGAATTATTCCCAGCAAAACAATAGAAATTCGCAAACGCCAGGCCTCGAGTGACCCGCGTCCGGCGCCGCCGGCGGCTTAAGGCATGTGCTCCCGGGCGAGGTAGTCCCGACTCTGCATTTCTTCCAGGCGGCTGGCCGCCCGGGCGAACTTCTCCCGAAGTTTCTGCCCCGTATAGAGGCGATCGGGAGGCACCTCCGCCGATATCACCAGGTTTACGCTGCGCTCGTAGAGGGCGTCGATGAGGTGGATGAAGCGCAGCGCGCTGTCCCGCCTTTCGTCGCCCAGCTGCGGCACCCTGGAAAGGAGAACGGTGTGGTAGCGCCGGGCAATCTCGATGTAATCGGCGGCGCTTCTCGGCGTCTCGCACAGGGCGGCGAACTCGAACCAGGCGATCCCGTCGGCCGCCCGCTTCGCTGCGACACCGCGTCCGGCGATCTCGACCACCGGCCCTTCCACAACGTTTTCCGGGCAGAGTTTGTGGAAAGCGTCAGAAAGGCCGGTCTCCGCCTGCGGATCGAGAGGATGATGATAAATCTCCACCCGCTCCAGCGCCCTCAGGCGGTAATCCAGGATGCTGTCGAGCTCGATGACCCGGGTGTGCTGCTTGATCTGCTCGATGGCGGGCAGAAACCGGGCTCGCTGAAGCCCGCCCTTATAAAGGCTGTCCGGCGCGATGTTCGAGGTGGCGACCAGCGTGACTCCGCGTTGGAACAAGCCCTCCAGAAGCCCGCCGAGGATCATGGCGTCGGCAATATCGGAAACGTGAAACTCGTCGAAACAGATGACGCGGGTATCCCGGGCAAGACCATGCGCCACTAGCGCAAGCGGGTTTTCCCGCTGATTGAGCGCTTTGAGTTCCCCGTGGACATACTGCATGAAAGCGTGAAAATGAATTCGCAGCTTGCTCTCGAAAGGGAGCGCATCATGAAAATTGTTCACCAGAAGAGTCTTTCCTCGGCCCACGCCGCCCCAGATGTACAGCCCTTTGACCGGCGCGCGGTTTCTTTCACGGATGATCCCGCGCAAACCGTCAAGAATGCCTCTCGGCCTGGCGGAATTCTGCGTCAGCGCGTCGTAAAGCGCCTGGGTGCAGTTGACGAGCGCCGCCTGGGCCGGATCCGGCATCAGATCCCCGCGCTCGACCGCGGCCAGATACCGCTGCCGGGGAGTCATCCGGTGGGAAATCGCTTCTTCGGCTTCCATTTCGGTGGCGCATTTCATGCTGAAACAGGCGGTGTGTCAAAATAGTCGTATTAAAGGCGCTTTGCGGAGTTTTCGTGCCACGGCTGCACCAGATTCAGATCCGCTTCGTTCCACAGGAGGATCGAATCCTGCTGCGGATCAAAACGACGGACCGGTCGGAGTTCAGATTCTGGCTGACCCGGCGGTACGTGAAGCTGTTATGGCCGGTTGTGCTGAAAATGCTCGAAGCGGATCAGCGCGTTCAGCTGCAGCCCCATTCCGAGGGCAAGAGCGCGGTTCTCTCCTTCCAACATGAGAAGGCCATCAAGCAGAGCGATTTTTCCACCAAGTACAATGAGGACGCTGCGGTTCTGCCGCTGGGTGACTCCCCGGTGGTGCTGGCGAAAATTCAGGTCAAAAAAGGCGACCAGAACGGCAACCTGCTGTGCATGCATCCTGAAAGCGGAAAAGGTATCGAACTGGCCATGAACGAGACGCTGCTGCACTCGTTCAGCAAGCTGTTGACGGATGCCGTCAGGGTCTCCGAGTGGGACATGGAGCTCAAGCTTCCCACCGATCCCGGCTACGATGAGCCCGTGCCCGAACGAATCAATTGAGGCGGGCGCCACATGCCGGCTTAAGGATTGAACTGCTCAAATATTTTCTCGCTGGTGCCGTCGGTAATGACGCACCAGTACCACGGCCCGAGCTCCGCCTCGCCGCCATTCTCGGCGTGGTTGAGGCGATAACGGATCTGGGCGCCGAAGCCCCCTTCGGCGCCAAGGGCGATGGCGACAAAATCCGGCGCCCCGTCATCGTCGCTGTCCACGAACCGGGTGAGTTCCGGAAAATGCTTCCAGCTTTCAATCGGCGCGAGTTCGATCATCTTGTCGAGCATGAGCTCGGGCACGACGTATTCGTACCTGCCGCTGTAAACCGTCGTGTCCGCCGCCGCGGCAAACGCCGCCAGCAGCGAGACCGCCGCAATGAGCCTTCGCCATCCGCAGCCGAATTGTCCTGGACGCATCATTTTGGGTCGGGGTCCTTGTGCATTGATTGAGTTTGTTCAAACCACCTGCCCCTACTGCTGGGAGCAGTTCGAAACGACAGTAGACCGCTCTGGGGGTTCGGCGCAATACGTCGAGGACTGCCCGGTGTGCTGTCAACCAATTCGGTTCAATCTCGGAATCAACGGTGAGGGCGTCGTTTTCGCATTCGACGCATCGCGTGAAAACGACTGATTAGCGAATTACGCCCTGGACACGCAGCCTGGGGTCCAAAGCCAGAAGCAGCGAATAATCCAAAGAAAGTTGGACCCAGAGCCCTTTGTTTTTCCGGATGAGCTCGTGCCAGATCGTATCCGTCGCCTTGTCGAAAACCGTCTCCGAGTCGGCCGGGGTCACCAGCCAGTCTCCGCGCATCAGCTCCGCGTCGAGCTGGCCGGGTCCCCATCCGGAGTAGCCCGCGTACGCCTGGAAGGCCACCGGCGATTCTTTAGCAATAATCTCGCGCAGGGTTTCGAGGCTGGTGGTGGCATATACCTCGTCTACGATCCGTTGCGAATGTTCCGGCCGTGTGGTCGACCGCAGCAACAGGAACAGCTGTGCCCGGCCCACCGGCCCGCCAATGAAAACCAACTCCTGGCGATCCCGCAAATTTTTTTCTTCCGGGAGCAGTGAAGCCAGCGAAATTTCCGTCGGCCGGTTGATGATCAGGCCGACGGCGCCGTTTTTGTCGTACTCGAGTAACAGCACAACGGTTTGGGAGAAGTTCGGGTCGTTGAGCGACTCGCTGGCGATCAGAAACACGCCTTTGCCGAGCCCCTCCTTGGACAAGTTTTTGTTGCGCGGCGCAGCCACCGTGCGGATTTCCGCAGAATCGCGGGGCCCGAGTTCTTCCGGGCTCGCCGTCCCCACACCAGCGGAGGGCGCGCCTGGATCCGCAGGGGCGAGCGTTATTGTCGCGGGCGCCGCCAGCAGCGGCAAAACGAACGTTATGAGACGGGCGAAATCCATCGGCGCGGCGATTCGGGCACCGGCGCACTCTGGAGGAATGACGCGCGGCGCCTACGATTGTTTTGCGCTATTTTACCACTCCGCTTACCCGGCCGTGGACCTGTTTACGTCCAGGATCCGTTGAATCGATCTGAGACCAGGCAAAAAAAAGCCGCAATAAACGCGGCTTAAATCAAGGGGAGGAGACTCAACTTGCGCTGAAGCTTTGGTCGATCAGGAGATCCGGAGGTGAAGAACCATGTCAGCATCACGGGTATTTAAGAATCCGTTCTTCCGGCTGCTGACGGCGTCCTGTAGAAATTCACGCCGGCGCCTGATTGACGCGAGGAAAGTATGGCAACGACTCGGCCGGACGCATGCGACAGTGGTCACACTACGGGAATCAAAATTGTGAGCGCGGTCACGCAATGGATCTCCAGAACGTAACGGGGGGCGATTTGTAACCAGAAGGAGGGCGGCGACGCGCTTCGAATTCAGCGGGGATGTCGCTCGAGCCAGCGCCGAACGCAGCGTTTCAAGGTGATCCGCTCCTCTGCGCTCAAGCCCTCGGGGTCGAAGCGATATCGATAGTGCACCGGCAGAATCTCGGCCACGATCTCATCGATTCCATCGGCGTCCGCGCGACGCTGAAGCCGCCTCAGCCAACGACCGAGAGGCTCGCCGTCGGCGCGGGCGATGCCGCGCTTTTCAAGCAGCCGAATCAACGGGTACACATCCGAATCGGCGCCGGGCTGAGCACGGCGATCCAGGTGACGTCGTTCACCCCGCAACCGGCCGGAAAATCGCTGGGTGCGAACCAGCCGCCAGAGCAATATGGCGAGCAGCGGAACAATCAGCCAGAGCAGATTGGTCGACGATTCTTCCTCCTCGCTGCTCCACCGCCAGCGGGAAAATTTGTGAACGAGCCATGAAAGAATGTCGTACGGCTTCTCCCACCACGACGCGGCGGCAGCTTCCAGCGCGCCCCACGCCGGCGGCGTGGTGTCCAAGACGATCCAGCGAATGTTGACGTAGGCAAGAGTCCAGGAGTGCGCGTGGCGACGGCGCACGACGTAACTCCCTTCCAGCGGACTGTATTCCT
>JBFIYQ010000203.1:0-5348 GCA_041605275.1 Gammaproteobacteria bacterium | reverse complement strand
GCGTGCTCTCGCTCGAGCTGACGCCGGTCTTCCTCGGCTCCGCCTACAAGAACAAGGGCGTGCAGAAGCTGCTCGACGCCGTGACGCTCTACCTGCCGAGCCCGCTCGACGTGGAGAACACGGGCGTGGACCTCACCAACGCCGAGCAGCCGATCACGCTGTCGAGCGATCCCCAGAAGCCGCTGGTCTCGCTCGCCTTCAAGCTCGAGGACGGCCGCTACGGCCAGCTCACCTACGTGCGCGTCTACCAGGGCACGCTCGCCAAGGGCGGCACCATCGTGAACGCGCGCACCAAGAAGCGGCACAAGGTGGGCCGCCTCGTGCGCATGCACGCCAATCAGATGGAGGACATCGAGTCCTCGGCCGCCGGCGACATCGTGGCGCTGTTCGGCATCGAGTTCGCCACGCCCAAGGTGGAGGTGATCTTCGACGACGAAGATGACAAGAGCCGAGGGAAGACCGGTGACCCGTCCAAAGACAAGACCATTTCCGGCGCGGCGGCGAGCCAGGCGGTGAATATCGCGGAGGGTTCGACGGGGTGACCGGGGCTCTGAAAAATAAGTGCGTCCCCTTTTACTCCCTTTTACTCGTCGTAAACCGCCAGCGCTGAATCCACCGCCCGACCCCAGTCGGCTCTGTGACCGAGCTGGCGCAGGGTGGACTCCAGTGCCGCCAGGCAGGTGAGCACGTTGCGCCTGGTGCAGCCGTAGCCCATGGTGCCGATGCGCCAGATACGTCCGTGCAGCGGGCCGAAAGAGGTGCCGATTTCGATGCCGAAGTTCTCCAGCATTGCGGTGCGCACCGCGTCTCCGGGAACGCCGTCAGGAATATAGACGCCGGTGACGTTCGGCATCTTGTTGGACTGATCGCCGAAGAGCTCGAGCCCTAAGGCGGTAAGCCCCGTCGTCAGTGCTTTGCTGGCAAGACGATGGCGCGCAAACCGCGCCTCCAGGCCTTCGCTCAGAACGAGCCGGGCGCACTCGCGCGCGGCGTACAGCATCGAAGTGGCCTCGGTGTGGTGATTCAGACGTTTTTTGCTCCAGTAATCCATGAGCATGGGCAGATCGAAGTAGTTCGACTGAATGATTTCACCCGGTCCGTCTTTGGCATCATCGCTGCGGATACCCTGCTCGACGTGCTTTCGTTTCAGCACGCAGGCCTCTACTCGATCGTTGAAGGTGACGGGAGCGATACCCGGCGGCCCCGACAAACACTTCTGCAACCCGGCGGAAACCGCATCAATTTGCCAGGCGTCGGTGGCCAGATCCATACCGGTAATGGAGGCGGTGGCGTCGACGTAGAGCAACACGTCGTGACTACGGCACAAGGCTCCGATCTCCGCCAGCGGTTGCGCCATGGTGGTGGAGGTATCGCCTTGGACCAGCGTGACCAGCTTCGGGCGATGCTTCTTGATGGCGGCCTCGATTTGCTCCGGGGTGAAAACGGTGCCCCACTCCGTCTCGATGGTGACGACTTCGGCTTTACAGCGGCGCGAAATCTCCGCCAGCAGATGACCGAATCGTCCCAGGATGGGCACCAGCACCTTGTGGCCCGGTGAAATGATCGAAACCAGCATGGTCTCGATGCCGGCCCGGGCCGTGCCGTCCACCAGAAACGTCCACTGATTCTTGGTCTGAAACACCTGGCGGTACAGCGCCATGGTTTCATTCATGTATTGCGTGAACTGGGGATCGAACTGCCCCAGCAGGGGCATGGACATGGCGCGAAGCACCCGGGGATCGGCGTCCACGGGACCGGGCCCCATGAGGAGACGGGGCAGTGGGTTCAGCTCGTCGTATAACTCACTCATTGTTGTTCCTTGTGTTCCGTTCACGCGTTTTCGGCAAAAACCTGGGTTCCGGCATTACCAAGCAACGCGTCTTCGGCCTCATACAGATCGGCAATGACGGCCCTGCGGCCACCATTCTCCAGGAAATTGATCACGGCCTCGACCTTGGGCCCCATGCTGCCCTCGGCGAACTGGCCGGCGTCGTGAAGCGTTTTCAGCTCACTCAAAGCGATCTCGCCCAGGGCCTTCTCGGTAGCTTTTCCGTAGTCCACCGATACGGCTTTCACCCCCGTCAGAATCATCAGCAGCTCGATATTAAGTACGTTCGCCATTTTGGCCGAGGTCAGGTCCTTGTCGATAACCGCATGGACGCCGTGTCGTTCGCCGTTTGGATCTCTCACCACGGGAATTCCACCGCCACCGCCCGCAATCACCACGGCGCCGCTCTTCGCCACCGCCTCGATGAGGGAAATATCCACGATATGTTTCGGATGAGGTGAGGGCACCACATATCTCCAGCCCCGATGGTCCTCTTCGTGCATGGGCCAACCGAATGCCTGATTGATCTCCATCGCCTCCTGCTTTTCGAAGAAAAAGCCGACGGGCTTGCTCGGTGATGTGAATGCCTCATCGTTCGGGTCTACCTCCACCTGGGTGAGGAGACAGACCACGTGTCGGGCACTTCCCGAGCGACGCAGACTGTTCTCCAGTGCCTGCATGAGCAAATAGGCAATGCCGCCCTGACTATGGGCGACACAAATATCCATGGTCATGGGGGGAACGCGGTCTCGTGCCAGCGCCTGACGCATGAGAATTTTTCCAACCACCGGCCCGTTTCCGTGGGTCACGATGAGCTCGTTGTCCATCTTCATGATGGGCAGCAGTGCCTCTGCGGTGCGCTCGGCAATGGCGAGCTGCTCTTCCGGGGTGCCCTTTATCGTACCGGGGTGGGTTGCGTTACCCCCAACGGCAATCAGCAGGCGACGAGGTATGGGATACGCCGACATGCGCCTTAGTCACTGATGACCCACGCGGAAAGGGCTGCCGCGTCCGCGTTGCTTGGCGCCACGACAACACCCGCCTGCTGAAGCTTCTGCACCTGCGCACTGCGGTGTTGAGGATCGCGATCGGTGCCGCACACCGAACAGATCACCTGCGGACGGTCGCCGGGCGCGTCCGCCAGAGCATTTACGACCGCGTCGGCGGGGTCGGGATGGGCGCCGAATCCGAGTATCACGTCCAGGAGCACGACGGCCACGCTCGGGTCGGCGAGACTCGCCGAGAGCCCGGCGCCGCGCACGGAGGGTTCGATCATCGGGTGCGGTCTGCCCTGGGTATATTCATCCGCGCCCAGGTCGATCATTTGATGCCCGCCTGCCTCTGGAGCACTCGAATCGACTGCTCCCGCCAGGGGGACATTGCTGAAAGTCTTAATCCCTTCCGCCTTGAAGACGGCCTGCGCCTCCGCGCAAAGCGTTCCCCCTGAGTAGAGACCGTGCACCCATTTGCGCCGCCCGTCGCTCACTTTTGAAATCTCAGGGGAAAACACTTCGAACGAGCGCCCGATGACCGCTTCCACCACACCTTTCAAGGTATCTGCAACGGCCACATTGGCCGGCGGCGTGACCGATTGCAGCCCAAAAAGACACACCGTCGCCGGCACCGCGCAGGACGACAGCCGCGAGAACACCTTCTTGGCGGTCTTCGCGCCGGGGGGCTTTGAAATCAGGACGATGTGCTCGGTGCCGGGATCTTCGGAGAGAAGATCGATAGCGCGTAAGGTGGTTAAACCGCCCACGTCGTCGGAGAGATCGCGCCCGCCCACGCCGATACCGTGGGAGACCCCTTCGCCCGCGCGCGCCAGCAGCACGGAGATTTCCTGCAGTCCGGTGCCCGACGCCGACACGATACCCACGCGCCCGCGGGGCACGGCGTTGGCAAAGGCGATGGGAACGCCGGCAATAATGGAGGTGCCGCAGTCGGGGCCCATAAGCAGAAGGTCGCGTTCGTCGGCCTCTTTTTTCAGCGTGATCTCGTCCGCCAGCGGAACGTTGTCGCTGAAAATCATGACGTTCAAACCGTGGGCCAGGGCTTTGCGCGCCTCGCGGACGGCGAATTCCCCAGGCACCGAGATCAATGCCAGGTTCGACTCTCTGGCCGCCTCCACCGCGCCTGCCAGAGAGCGCGCTCGTTCGATCCCGGAGCTGATGGTGCCTTCGGCATGGGAATCCAGACGCGCATGCACCACGTCCATCATCGAATCCGCCGCGTGTTCGCTTTGGGCTCGTAACGCGATGATCAGATCGTTCGGCCCGGCGGCGCGGGAGGATTCCGTCAGCAGATCCGCGTCGGCCATGATTTTCTTGTTGGCCGGCGTGCCCATCATGAGCACCGCGTCCAGCGCTTCGGGCGAGGCGGCAATCTCACTGGAAAGCCGCATGAGCGCCACCGAGTCCAGATAGAATCCGGCGCGAACGACGTTTTTCAGAACGCTTGTGCTCATGTCCGCTGCAGGCGCTTCACAAATGCGTCGAACGCCCGCTCGAAACAGGCCATGGGCGCTTTGACCACGCCGGCGCCCACCTGGCCGACGCCCGGTTCCCGGTGGGCGATGCCGGTATTGATAATGGGCACGGTGCCGGTATCGAGCACCTTCAAAATATCTATTCCAAAGGGCACGCCGCCGAAATTCAGGGCGGGGATCGTCCACTCGGAATTGCGCTCCACCGTAATCTCGTACATCTGCCGGGTGAAGGCGGGCGCATTGGCGGGATCGCCGGCGCCCACGAAGCCCGCTACGGCAGGCGAGGCCGCCATGGCGAATCCGCCGAGCCCCACGGTCTCGACGATGGTGGAATCGCCCATGTCCGGATTCGCGTCGGCTTCGGTGTATCCCGGAAAATAAAGCCCCTGGGGCATTTCCACCGGCGCCACGAACCATTCCTCAGCCATAGCGCTGACCCGGATGCCAAAGTCGGTGCCGTTACGGGCCATTGCCGTGACCACGGAGCACGACTCGATGCCTTTCACCGGGTCCATGATGGCTTTGCCCATGGCCATGGCGATATTCAGAAAGAACTGATCGTTACCGGCTATGAAGGAGATGGCGGATTCGAGCGCCTTGGAGTTGTCGCAACTGCGCACCAGGGCGGGCGCGAGCTCACGCAGCAGCAGGCTGGTACAACCCACGTTGCGCTGGTGCATCTCGTCGCCCATGGATAGACCGCGGGCAACGATACTCTTGAGCGCGATGCCGTCACGCGACTGAAGCGCCCGCGACAGCACCGGACCCAGCGTGACCGCAATCCAGCGCAAGCGACTGAGCACTTCGTCATCGTTGCCGCCGAAACGCATCACCTTGCCCAGACCCTCGTTCAAGGTGCAGAAGGCGCGATTGCCGAAGCCGCGGTTTTCCACGATCATCACCGGCATGCTGCGGGTGGTGAGGCCGGTCATCGGACCGACGGCGCCGAAATGATGATTGGGATGAAACTCGATGCCGCCTTCAGCGGCGAGCCTGGCTGCCGCCTCCAGGTTGTCCGCCCATCCTTCCAGCACG
>JBFIYQ010000202.1:0-5373 GCA_041605275.1 Gammaproteobacteria bacterium | reverse complement strand
TCGGAGTGATGTTCCGGCGCGTGAATCCCGCCGCCGAACGGCGCGCGCAGCACCATCGGGCAGCCCAGGCGTCCGCGGGTGCGGTTGCGCAGTCTGGAGGCGTGGCACACCAGCTGGTCGATGCAGGGGTAGATAAAACCCTTGAACTGGATCTCGGCCACTGGCTTCAGACCCAAGGCGGCCATGCCGATGGACATGCCGGCGATGAGGGATTCCGCCAGCGGCGTATCCATCACCCGCTCGGCGCCGAAGCGATCTTGCAGTCCGACGGTGGCGCGAAAGACGCCGCCGTTGACGCCCACGTCCTCGCCCAGCACCACCACGCTTTCGTCTTCCTCCATGGCCCGCGCCAGCGCCATGTTGACCGCCTCCACCAGGTTCACCTCAGCCATCGGACCACTCCTTCATGGCTTCGGCGCGCTGCCGCTTGAGCGCTTCCGGCAGCTCGGCGAAAAGGCTGTCGAACATGGCCTCGGGAGGCTCCGCCGGCGTCGCCAGGTAGGTGTCCACCGCTTCCTGCACCCGGCGGGCGCACTCCTCGTTAAGCGCCGCTTCGTCCCGGTCGCTCCAAGCCTGTACCGACTCCAGATAGCGCCGGGTTCGAATCATCGGGTCCGCCTGCTTGGCCGCTTCCACCTCTTCGGCATCGCGGTAGCGGCTGGCGTCGTCGGCGGTGGTGTGGTCCTGTAACCGGTAGGTGACCGCCTCGATGAGGGTGGGACCGCCGCCGCTGCGGGCACGCTCTAAGGCGTTGTCCATGGCGTAACGCACCGCCACGGGGTCGTTGCCGTCCACCTGAACGCCATCGAAGCCGCCGGCGATGGCCTTTTGCGCCAGGGTCTTGGCCGCAGACTGGCGGCTTCTCGGGACGGAAATGGCCCACTGGTTGTTGCTCACCACGAAGATGACCGGCAGATTCCAGGCGCCGGCCAGGTTGAGCGACTCGTAGAAATCGCCTTTCGAAGTGGCGCCGTCGCCGCAGCCCTCCACCACCACCCGGGATTCGCCGCGCAGCTTCAGCGCCACGGCGGCGCCCACCGCGTGACAGCACTGGGTGGCGATGGGAATAGAAATGGGAAAGTCGGATTTGGGCACCGCAAAGCGGCTGCCGCGCTCGTCGCCGCTCCAGTAGAGCAGCAGCTCCTCCAGGGCAACGCCCCGGGCGAACTGGGCCGCCTGCTCGCGGTAGCTGGGAACCAGCACGTCCTCTTCCCGCATGGCGAGACCGACGGCGGCGCCGATGGCTTCCTGGCCGAGGGAAGAGGCGTAGGTCCCGAGCTGCCCGGTGCGCTGCAGCGCAATGGCTTTGGCGTCGAAGGTGCGGGTGAGCGCCATCAGACGGTACATGGGCGTCACCGCGTCGGCGCCGGCCAGGTGCGGCGGCAAATCCTGAACCGGTTGGCCCGAACGATCGAGAAACTGGATGTAGTCGACGGCGAATTCGGCGATGCGGGTCATTGGATAGCGGGTCGCAGCAAAGCGGGAGAGCGTTTCGAAACCCACGCAACGGCTCGTGTTGCGCTTAGACCGATACCCCGACGTTTTGTTACCCGCACGTTTATACCCCCCCGGTATAATGACGCCCGCAAGCAATCTGGGCGATTTTCTATCAGACGGCGAAACGAATGACTACCGAAAGTTTAGACACCCTGGTCACAATCGACGACGTCTCGCGTCGCTTGGGCGAACCCGGCTGGGTGATCGCAGACTGCCGTTACAACCTGATGGATCCGGAGGCGGGAAGGCGCGCCTATGTCGAAGCCCACGTCCCAGGCGCGCGCTACGTCCATCTTCACGACGATTTGGCCGGGGAACCCCTGACCGATCACGGCCGGCATCCGCTGCCGTCGCCTGGGGCGCTCAGCGATCTGTTCGGCCGTCTGGGTATCGACGAAACGACGCAGGTGGTGGCATACGACGATGCCGACGGCGGGGTCGCGGCGAGGCTCTGGTGGCTGCTGCGCTACATGGGTCACGACGCGGTGGCGGTCATGGACGGCGGATTTCGCGCCTGGACCGCGGCGGGTTTACCGCTGGAATCCGGAACGAGGCCGATGGAGCCCAGGACGTTTAAGGGCCAGCCGAGGCGGGAATGGGTCGTCACCCTGTCGGAGGTGCCCTCCCAGGCCTGCCTGGTGGACGCCCGGGCGGGCCCCCGATACCGCGGCGAGGAAGAGCCGCTGGACCCGGCGGCGGGGCATATACCCGGAGCCCGAAGTCATCCCTATCGTGACAACGTCCAGGCGGATGGGCGCTTCCGTCCACCCGCGGAGATTAAAGCCCGCTTTGGGCAGACGCTCGGCGGTCACCCGCCGGAGTCGGCGGTGTATTACTGCGGTTCGGGGGTGACCGCCTGCCAGCTGCTGTTGGCGGCGGCTCACGCCGGCCTGCCGCCGGGACGTCTTTACGCCGGCTCCTGGAGCGAATGGTGCCGCGACCCGACGCGGCCGGTGGCCACCGGTCCGGAGCCGGGTCCCGCCCTCGCTCCATGAGTGCGGGCCCAACCGCCACCCCGCGGCAGCCAGCGCCGCGGCTTTCGGTCGTTATTCCCGCCTACAACGAATCCAAGCTGATCGAAGGGTGCATCAAGAGTATCTTCGAAGCCTTTAGAACCGCGGGCGTGTCCCCGTCCGACTACGAGCTTATCGTTGTCGACAACGAATCCAGCGATGACACGGCTGAACGCGCGGCAAGCCTCGGCGCGCGCGTGCTGCACGAGCCCATACGGCAAATTGCGCGGGCGCGGAATCGCGGCGGATACGCCGCGCGAGGACGGTGGCTTTTGTTCATCGACGCCGACTCGTGGCCGGACGGCGCGCTGTTTGGTGACCTGATGGAGGCCATCGACGATCCGAAAATCGCCGGTGGCGGTGCGCTGATGCAGATGCAGCAGCTGCCGCCGCTTTTGTATATCGGCGTATGGGTTTGGAACGGTTTGTCCCGCTGGCTGCGCTGGGTGGCCGGGGCGTTCGTATTCTGCAGCCGGGACGCCTTCGAGGCGGTGAACGGCTTTGACGACAGCTTGTTCGCCGGCGAGGAGATCGGCTTCAGCCGCCGGCTCAAACGCTACGCGCGCTGGCGCGATCAGAGGCTGGTCATCTTGCACCGTCACCCGCTTCACACCTCAGGTCGCAAGGGCAAGCTCTACAGCCAGAAGGAATTGTTCCTGCTGGCAATGCGAATGCTTCGCCATCCACGGCGCTTCTTCCGCGATCCCGAGCTTTGCACTCTCTGGTACGACGGCCGCCGTTGAGCGAGTTGGTTCCGGCCGCTATCGGGTCCCGGAGCGCAAATTTTGTTAGCACCTGTTTCCTTCCACTGTAAACGATGTTGACCGTGGACTCGGAGCCTGATTGAAGGCTCCTCGTCCCTGCTTACTCAATCAGCCGTCAACGATGTTTACATTCCAGCGCTGACCCCGGCTTCAGAGTCGACATGCAGTGCCTGGAGTAAACCTCTGAATCCAGTCGCGATTCCCGCTTCGATAGTTGCCGGCAGGAGCACTGGCACACATCTTGTATTTAAACCGGAAGCCAGATTTTCCGGCGCGTTACCAATGCAGTCCCCGCCACGGCGCGACCGGTGACGGCACCCCGCCGGGTTACCGGCGGCTTTTTTTGGCGGCTAAGGGAGAGCTCTAAGGTCCAGTCAGGTGGCTATCGCGAACACCATGCCGGCGTCAGACGAAGGACAGCCCCAGGCCGAGGTCCAAGACCACGGCGCCCTGGAGCAGTTCGAGTCCAGGCTGGCCGCTCGCACCAAAGTTCCGTCTGAGCGCCTGCCGGAGTTCTTCGCCTGGGAGCCCGACAAGATCAGGCGAGAGGCGGAGATCGTGTCGCGCATTCTCAAGCGCTTCGCGGAGGCGGTGGTGGACGCCATCGAGCAGCCTGATCGAGCAGACGATTTCCTCCGCTCGCTGGATCTCAAAGCGATCTCCCGCGACCATGACTGGCGCACCATCTTTTCCACCATCCGCAGCCAGGAGAGCGACTGCGGTGACTACCAGCGCGCGGTGCTAATCAAGTACCTCCAGTACTTGAGCTTCAGAAAGCGCCTGCTGGATTTCATCATGATGCGAAAGCAGGGTCTGGAAGAGACCGACGGATACGAGACGCAAACCCTTTATCCGCCGGCGGCCGACGCCACGCAGCCCGACATGGAGGTTTTGAATCCGGAGGAATTTGTTCGCCTGAACATGGGCGAGAACGTTCAGCTGGAGTACGAGGAAGGTGAAAAGCTGGAGCTCAAGCTCGCCAATCACCTGTTCCGTCTGGTGGGGGCGCGCCCGCCGTGTCTCGTCGACCAGAATGGGGTCATGTATTTCTTAAGGCCCGGGCGCAACATGATCGGCCGTCATCCCGAAAGCGACGTGCCCGTCGATCCAAATTTCGGACACGTTTCCCGCGCCCACCTCATTGTCGAGTGGGACGGAAACTCGACGCTCAGTCTCATCGATTTATCTTCCCGCGGCACGTTTCTGCGGCGAAAGGTTTTGCAGCGGGAAAACAGCTTGAGCACTTAAACGACTTACCTCCGCTGGGACATGGACGTTCCTGCATCCGCCCAACGGACACGGATGTCCCTCTAAGAGACTTTACGCCCCTCCCCGGGGCGTTTTTTTTGCCGGGCGTATTTATTCTTGCACTCTGGACGCTTCAGGGCGGCGTCCCTATGCTGTCAGCCGGCCTTCACGCGAGCGATATCCACCCCGATCATGCCCATCGAGTATCTGGACGGACGGCATTTCCGTCAGGCCATCGTGGCGGGCGCGGACTGGGTGCGGCACACCCGGGAACAGATCAACCGTATCAACGTGTTTCCGGTTCCGGACGGGGATACCGGAACCAATATGGCGTTATCGCTGTCCGCCACCGCGGCGGCGGTGCGGGCTTTGGACGAGCCGCATCTGGGCGAGGTCTCCAAGCTGGCGGCGGAGGCGAGCATTCTCGGCGCCAAGGGAAACAGCGGCGTGATTATGGCGCACTGGTTCCTGGGCCTGTCTAACGCTTTCGTAAAAGAATCCCGCCTCGCCGCGGCCGCGGTGGCGCCGGCGCTCAAGGCGGCCTCGGATTCGGTGTATTCGGCGGTGGAGAATCCGGTGGAAGGCACCATCATCAGCGTCATGCGTTCCGTCGGCGAAGCGGCGTTGAAGAAAGCCGAGGCCGACCGGGTTCATCTGGGCGAGATGATGGAGTGCCTGTTCGACGCCGCCGAGGTGGCGCTTGCGAGGACGCCGGAACAGCTGGCGATGCTGCGGGAAGCCAACGTGGTGGACGCCGGGGCGTTGGGCTACGTCAACTTTCTCGAGGGCGCGCTTCGCGCCGTGCGCGGTGAGCCGTTGCCGGAACCGTCCGAGGCGGATCTCCGGGAGGC
>JBFIYQ010000201.1:0-5392 GCA_041605275.1 Gammaproteobacteria bacterium | reverse complement strand
CTTTTCTTTATCCGCCGGATGGTGTCCGACGGCTTTACCGTCGCCCTTGCAACCCACGACCGGCAGCTTTTGCATCAGGTAGGTCAGGTGCACCTTCATCTGCAGGGCGGGCGCCTGGAGGAAAAGCCCATCGCCGCGCACAAATCCTCCTCGCCATCCCGGACGCTGGACGCGCGCAGGGCATGAGGCCGACGGTGGATTATCCGAAGAAAGAAATCACCGGCGTCGTTCTCGCCGGCGGACGCGCGCAGCGGATGGGTGGCCAGGACAAGGGGCTGGTGGAGCTCAACGGCACGCCTATGGTGGTGTTCACCGTTGACGCGCTGAAAGCTCAGACCGCCAGCGTGATTATCAACGCGAACCGGAATATGGATCGCTATCGGGCGCTTTGCGATTGCGAAGTGGTTCCCGACAGCGTCGGGGACTTTGCCGGCCCTCTGGCCGGTATGGCAGCCGCCATGGAGGCGGCAAGCACGCCGTATGTGCTCACCGCGCCCTGCGACTCGCCGCTGGTCGCGCGGGATCTCGGGCAGCGCCTGTTCGACGCGATTCAGCGCGAGGACGCGGAGCTTGCCGTCGCCCACGACGGAGAGCGCATGCAGCCGGTGTTTGCCCTCCTGCGCACGGATCTGTTAGAGAGCATGCTGTCCTACCTGCGATCCGGAGAGAGCAAAATCGACACCTGGTATGCGACGCACCGCGCGGCGCTCGCCGACTTCTCGGACGAAACCTCTATGTTCCTCAACGTCAACACCCCCAAAGAGCGCGCGGATCTCGAAGGCCGCTTTGCCGAGGCGCGGGAATCGTGATTCAGAACGCTCATGTGCCCATCGTCGGTTTCGCCGCCTACAGCGGCACGGGCAAGACCACCCTGCTTCGCAAGTTGCTGCCGCTGCTCAAAGAGCGCGGTGTCCGCGTAGGCATGGTCAAGCACGCCCACCACACCTTCGACGTGGATCAGCCGGGCAAGGACAGCTACGAGCTCAGAAAAGCCGGCGCGGCGCAAATGCTCATCGCTTCGCGGTCGCGCTGGGCGCTGATGGTGGAAAGGCAAAGGGAAAAGGATCCGCAGCTGGACGAAGTGCTGCTGGAGCTGGACCAGGCGGCGCTGGATCTGATCCTTGTCGAAGGATTCAAGCAGGAGCCTTTTCCAAAAATCGAACTTCGGCGTTCGGGTCTCAAAGGCAAGCCGTTTTTTCCCAACGACGACAACATCATCGCGGTAGCCACGGACGACCCGTCCAGTCTCGATACCGATCTGCCAATATTGGATCTCAACAGTCCTGATGAAATCGCGGACTTCATCATCGAGCGGGTGCTGAACGGCGGACGCCGCGCGGCCTCGGGCTGAAGGAATTCCGTCTTGGCCACGCCGGAATCGAAAGCCGCGGTGGACTTCTGCTACGAGGGCGATCCGGATTTGCTCCCGGTGTCCGAAGCGCGGCGCCGGATCGGGGCCCACGTCCCGGTCATCACCGATACCGAGTCCGTTGCTCTGGCGGACGCTCTTGGGCGCGTTGCCGCCGAGGATGTCGTCTCACCCGTCGACGTGCCCGGACACACCAACTCCGCCATGGACGGTTACGCCGTGCGCGGCGCAGATCTTCCCGAAGCGGGAACCCGGCAGCTCAAAGTCGTCGGTGCGGTGCTGGCGGGCGATCGCTTCGAGGGCCCTGTCGACGAAGGCACCGCGGTGCGGATCATGACCGGCGCGCCGCTTCCAGACGGTGCCGATACCGTGATCATGCAGGAGCAGGTCGAAATCGAGGGTGAGCGCGTGACCGTGGGCGCGGGACATCGTCAGGGACAGAACGTGCGCCTGGCTGGAGAGGACTTGCGCCGCGGCGACGTGGCGTTGCGCAAGGGCACGCGCATCATGCCGGCCGAGCTCGGGGTGCTTGCGTCGTTCGGCCGCGATCGGGTCCGGGTGTTCCGGCGGCCAAGGGTGGCGTGTTTTTCCACCGGCGACGAGCTCCGCTCGCCGGGACACTCGCGGGACTTTGGCGCGGTATTCGACAGCAATCGATACACGCTTTCCGGCATGCTTGCGCGCATCGGCGCGGAGGTGATCGACCTGGGTATCGTTGCCGACAACCGCCAAGCGCTAAATCGGGTTGTTAAAGAAGCCGCGGAACGCGCCGATGCCATCATCACTTCCGGCGGCGTCTCCGCCGGGGACGCGGATTACGTCAAGGAGACGCTGGAAGCGCTCGGACGGGTAGCTTTTTGGAAGATCGCCATTCGTCCCGGCCGGCCGCTGGCCTTCGGCCTCATCGGCGAGGCCGCATTCTTCGGCCTGCCGGGAAATCCCGTGGCAGTCATGGTGACCTTTTACCAGTTCGTAAAGCCCGCGCTGTGCCAGATGATGGGCGAACGGGATCCCCGGCCCACGCCGGAGCTCACCGCCACCTGCGTTTCGAAGCTGAGGAAAAAGAAGGGCCGGGTGGAGTATTACCGCGCCGTGCTGGAGCGCGACGACCAGGGGAAGCTCATCGTGCGCAGCACGGGCAAGACCGGTTCGGGGCTGCTGCATACCATGAGCGATGCCAACTGTTTTATCGTGCTGGACGGCGACACGGAATCCGTGGAGCCGGGGACCGAAGTAAAGGTGCAGCCGTTTTTTGGGCTGGTGTGAGAGGGGTATATGACATGTAGTATGTGGGGATAAAGCGAATTTCATTGCTCAACGTCCACATACTACATATTGATTCCGCATCACCCGCCAGGCAGAAGGGAAATGTCCGAGCGAGAATTCATTCCTCTTAACATCGCCGTGCTCACCGTTTCGGACACCCGGTCCGAGAAGGACGACAAGTCCGGCGCGCTACTGGTCGAACGCCTGAAGTCCGCCGGACATCAGCTGGCGGAGAAGGCCATCGTCCGGGATGACGTCTATGCGATTCGCGCCCGGGTATCCGGCTGGGTCGCGGACCACGACGTTCAGGTGGTGATCACCACCGGCGGCACCGGGGTCACCGGCCGCGACGGCACGCCCGAAGCGGTGCAGCCGCTGCTGGACAAGGAGATCCCGGGATTCGGGGAAATCTTTCGGGTGCTTTCTTACGAGCAGATTAAAACCTCGACGCTACAGTCCAGGGCAATCGCCGGTGTCGCCAACGCCACCTATATATTCTGCCTGCCGGGATCTTTCAACGCCTGCCGGGACGCCTGGGACAAGATCATGTCCGCCCAGCTCGACTACCGCACCCATCCGTGTAATCTGGTGGAGCTCATGCCTCGACTGCTGGAGCGCTGAGTCGTCATTTTCCGCGAACGCTCTCGCCGCCCGAATCAGCTCGTTTTATTGATGAAGATCAACCTGCCGCCATTCGCGCTTGCATAGGGTGCCGCCGCTTTTTATTCTAGGTGCTTAGGCAGGGGGACGATGCAAACTACAAACACAACGGCAACTCCGCCCGCGGCCTCTCGGCAGGTCGAAGAACGCCGGCGCGATCTGCTCGCATTTCTCTTCCTCACGATCTTTCTCGCCCCACTCCTCGCCATTGCTATTGTTGGCGGCTTCGGCTTCATCATCTGGATTTTTCAGATGATCGCGGGCCCTCCCGGACCTCCGGGTGGTTAAGACTTATTTCACAAGGTATCAACGCGACAGCGTTAGCGGGGTGACCATGGAAAACGAAACCAGCCGGAGAACGTTCCTGGGTCTCGGGGCGTCGACTGCAGTAGGGCACCCGGATTCGAGTGGCATTCACATCGCCGGACTCGTCGTTCACACGCAGCCTGAAAGCCTCGAGCGCGTGCGCGCGGGACTCGCCCGCCTCGCTGGCGCCGAGGTCCACGCCGCCGACCCGCGGGGCAAGCTGGTGGTCACGCTGGAGGCGGCCAGCGACGGCATCATCGCCGACCTGCTCAACACGATCCCGGAAATTCCAGGCGTCATCGCCTGTACGCTCGCTCACCAACACAGTGAGAGCGGCGAGGAGCAAAGCTCATGAAAACCACCCGCCGCAGCTTTATCAAGGCATCCGCCGCGGCGAGTGCTGCGGCGGCGGCCGGACTGCCCGTGCCCGCGCAGACGGCAAACCTGATCACCGACTCGGAATACACGCGGATCAATTGGGCCAAAGCGCCCTGCCGATTCTGCGGAACCGGCTGCGGCGTCAACGTGGGGGTCAAGGACGGCCGGGTGGTGGCGACCCACGGCGATATCAATTCCGAAGTGAACCGGGGTTTGAACTGCGTCAAGGGTTATTTTCTTTCGAAAATCATGTACGGCGCCGATCGACTGCAGACGCCGTTATTACGCATGAAGGACGGGCGCTTTCACAAGAACGGCGATTTTCAGCCGGTCAGCTGGGACCAGGCCTTCGACGTCATGGAGGAAAAGTTCAAAAAAGCGCTCAAAGAAAAAGGCCCGACCTCTGTGGGCATGTTCGGCTCAGGTCAGTGGACGGTGTGGGAAGGCTACGCCGCGGTCAAGCTGTTCAAGGCCGGTTTCCGCTCCAACAACATCGATCCCAACGCGCGTCACTGTATGGCGTCCGCCGTGGGCGGTTTCATGCGCACCTTCGGCATGGACGAGCCCATGGGCTGCTACGACGACATCGAAGCAGCTGACGCCTTCGTGCTGTGGGGCTCCAACATGGCGGAGATGCACCCCATTCTCTGGACCCGGCTCACCGACCGGCGCTTGAGCGCGCCTCACGTGCAGGTCGCTGTATTGTCGACCTTTGAGCACCGTTGTTTCGATCTGGCCGACCTTCCTGTGGTATTCACACCGCAGACCGACCTGGCCATTCTCAATTACATCGCCAATTACATTATCCAGAACGAAAAGGTAAACCGCGATTTCGTAAACCGGCACGTGAACTTCAAGCGCGGCAACCCGGACATTGGCTACGGACTGCGGCCCGAACACCCGCTTGAGAAACAGGCGAAGAACGCCGATAAAGCCGGCGGCGCCGAGTCGATGACGTTTGAGGAGTTTCGCGCGTTCGTTTCTGATTACGATGTCGACTCGGTTAGTAAGCTATCCGGTGTTCCCAAACACAAGCTCGAGTCACTGGCAAAGCTCTATGCGGATCCCAAGCTCAAGGTGACTTCCTTCTGGACCATGGGTTTCAACCAGCACACCCGGGGCGTCTGGTGCAATAACCTCATCTACAACATCCATTTGCTCACGGGGAAGATTGCAACGCCTGGCAACAGCCCCTTCTCGCTCACTGGTCAACCGTCGGCCTGCGGAACCGCACGCGAGGTGGGCACCTTCGCTCACCGCCTGCCCGCGGACATGGTTGTGGCAAACAAGAATCACCGGGACTACGCGGAAAAGATCTGGAAGCTCCCTGCGGGAACGATTCCAGACAAGCCCGGCTATCACGCGGTATTGCAGAACCGCATGCTCAAGGACGGCAAGCTCAATGCGTATTGG
>JBFIYQ010000200.1:0-5414 GCA_041605275.1 Gammaproteobacteria bacterium | reverse complement strand
GCTTGCGCTGCACCCCGAGCTGCTCATTTGCGATGAGCCCGTTTCCGCGCTCGACGTCTCCGTTCAGGCGCAGGTGCTCAATCTGCTCAAGGATCTGCAGAGCGAGTTCGGTCTGACCTACATGTTCATATCCCACAATCTAGCGGTGGTGGATTACATGGCCGACCGGATCGCGGTTATGTGCGCCGGCAGCATCGTCGAAATCGCGCCGCGGGAAATGTTGTTCCGTCATCCTGTGCATCCTTACACCAAGGCTCTGCTGGCCGCGGTGCCGCGCGCTGAGCTGGACAAGAAGCTCGACCTCACCGCTCTGATGGAAGGGCGCGTGTCCAATCCCGCGGCGTGGCCGGAGCCGTTCACCCTGGGCGCGCATCGGCGACCGGCGCTCTACGACCTCGGCCAGGGACATTTCGTTCGCGCCAGCGGCGAAGTCCACGACTCGCCGATCTGAGCAAGCGCCCGGGCGCCGCCGTTGGGGTGACCGCGCCCCGGAGGGGAAGGGCGCTCGTGATCGACAGCGCGCTGGTCTCTTCCGTCCGGACCGCGACGAGACACCCTCAATCGAAATCGCGCGGGCCACAGCCGTACGGGAAGTCGATTTTCGAGCCCTCATGCGGCCCGCGAGGCTGGATTTGGCGGCGGAGGGCCAGTATTTTAGCCGCCTATAGTCGGCTGCTTCAGGATTCTTCTTTCATCAGACGTTCGAAGCTTCCGAACCAATCGGCCCTGCCTTACCCTCGAGTACCAAAGACCATGTGTCGATTCATCGCGGTGCTCTGCTACTGCGCGGTCCTGATGACGGCCGCGGCTGCCGTCCGATCCGCGACTTGGTCGGAGTCCCCGAATCTTGCCCGCAGAGTGAATCAGGGCGAGCTGCCGCCGGTGGAAAAGCGTCTGCCCGAATCCCCCAGCGTGGCTCCATCTCAGAGCGCCGAGCACGCGCCGGGCGATTACGGAGGGGAGCTCAGGGTGCTGATGGGTCGCAGCAAGGACGTGCGGCTGATGGTGGTCTACGGCTACGCGCGCCTGGTGGCCTATGATCGAAGCTTTGAGCTCGTTCCGGACATTCTCGAATCGGTGGAGGACGAAGGCGGCCGGATATTCACCCTGCGTCTGAGAAAAGGGCATCGCTGGTCGGACGGTCATCCCTTTACCGCCGAGGATTTCCGCTACTACTGGGAAGATATCGCCAACAACGAGGAGCTCTCTCCCTTCGGACTTCCCTCGGCGCTGATGGTCGGGGGAGAGTCGCCGAAGTTCGAGGTCATCGACAGCTACACGGTTCGCTACGCCTGGTCCCGTCCGAACCCTTTCTTTCTGCCCGCACTGGCGGGCACTCGGCCCGAGTACATCTACGCTCCGTCGCATTACCTCCAACGATATCATCCCCGATACAGCGATCGCGAAGCGCTGGACGAAAAGGCGAGAAGCAAAGGTCAACGAAACTGGGTTGCGATACACACGAAAAAGTATCACCCGTACAAGAACGAAAACCCGGACCTGCCCACGCTGCAGCCGTGGATGCTGGTCACCAGTCCGCCGTCCACGCGCTTTGTGTTTGAGCGCAACCCGTTCTTTCACCGCGTCGACGCGCAGGGCCGGCAGCTCCCCTACATCGATCGGGTTTTGATGACTATCGTCGACGGCAAGCTTATCCCGGCAAAAACCGGCGCCGGTGAGTCCGACCTCCAGGCGCGTAATCTGAGCTTCAGTGATTACACGTTCCTTAAAGAAAGTGAGAAGCGCACCAGCAACCGGGTGCGCCTGTGGCAGACCACCAAGGGTTCCCACATCTCGCTGTTTCCCAATCTCAATGTGGAAGATCCGGTATGGCGCACGCTGATGCGGGACGTGCGGTTTCGGCGCGCCCTGTCTCTGGCCATCAACCGACGGGAGATCAACCAGGTCATTTATTATGGTCTCGCCACCGAGGGCAACAACACGGTTCACGAGGACTCGCCGCTATTCCGGCCGCACTATCGCAAGCTCTGGAGTCGATACGATCTGAAAACGGCCAACGCCCTTCTGGACCAGCTCGGGCTCGAGGCGCGAAACAACGAGAAGATTCGATTGCTGCCCGACGGCCGGCCCATGGCCATTATCGTCGAGACCGCCGGGGAAGATACCGAGCAGACGGACGTGCTCGAGCTGATTCACGACAGCTGGCTCAAGGTGGGAATCAAGCTTTACTCCAAGCCGCTGCAAAGGGAGGTGTTTCGAAACCGGATTTTCGCGGGCAGCACGCTGGTCTCGGTCTGGGGTGGTCTGGAGAACGGCTTGCCGATAGCGAACATGAGCCCCGAAGAGCTGGCGCCCAGCTCGCAGACTCAGCTCCAGTGGCCCAAGTGGGGTCAGTTCGTCGAGTCCCAGGGACAGGTGGGAGAGCCGGTGGATTTGCCGGACGCGAAGGTTCTGCTGGCGCTAAACGAGCGCTGGCTCAACGCTTCGAACAGAGAGGAGCGGGAAGAAATCTGGCATCGGATGCTGGAAATTTTCGCTGATCAGGTCTTTACCATCGGCCTGGTCGCCTCGGTGCCGCAGCCGGTGGTGGTGAACAAGAACTTGCGCAACGTGCCGCGAAAGGGAGTCTATAACTGGGAACCCGGCGCGCACTTCGGCATTTACCGCCCGGACACGTTCTGGTTTGAGTCGCAGTAAGCAGGCCGCACCAAAGAGGCCTGTCGCTATGAAGCCTGGGTAGAAGTGAAAACAGCAGCACGGGGCCGAACGAAGTCCGCTGTAGGAGCGGCCTTGGCCGCAATTCACTAGATCAGGCCATTCGGTAAACCCGTGGTCTGTGGTATGAAGTAAGACCGTTGGTGGCTCGCGAGGACGGTAGTTAAGGGTGGAGCATCAAACCGGGTATCAGGGCTTCAGATCTGACTCGCAAGCTTCTACTCCCTAATCACCAATTACTAACCACATTGCGCTCGTCACGCGTCACGTATCAGCAAGAAAAAGATATCCATGTTCCACTATCTGATCAGGCGGCTAATGGTGATGGTGCCGACGCTGCTTGTCATCAGCGCTTTGGTCTTCGTCATCATTCAGCTGCCCGAGGGCGACTACCTGAGCAGCTACATCGCGGAGCTCGAAGCGCAGGGCGAAAAGCTCAGTCGGGAGAAAATCGATTTTTTGAGGCAGCAGTATGGGCTCGACCGATCGCCGGTGGAGCAGTACCTGGTCTGGCTCGGAGGAATGCTCAGGGGGGATTTCGGCTACTCGTTCGAATATAACCTGCCGGTTTCCGAGGTGGTGGGTGACCGACTATTTCTCTCTTTCTTGCTGTCCTTTGCCACCATCTTGTTCACCTGGGCGGTGGCATTCCCCATCGGCGTTTATTCCGCCACGCATCAATACAGCTGGGCCGACCACGGGCTGACGTTCATCGGATTTCTGGGTCTCGCCACTCCGAACTTTCTGCTGGCGCTGGTTCTTCTTTATTTCGCCAACGTAATTTTTGGCATCTCCGTCGGCGGACTCATGGACCCGGAGTTCATCGGCGAACCGATGAGCTGGGCGAAATTTTTATCGGTGCTCGAGCACCTGTGGATTCCCGTCATCGTCATCGGCACCTCCGGCACCGCCGGCATGATCCGACGGCTTCGAGCCAACCTTTTAGATGAGCTGCAGAAGCAGTACGTCGTCACCGCCCGCGCCAAGGGTCTGCCGCGCTTCAAGCTGCTGGTGAAGTATCCGCTGCGCATGGCGCTGAATCCCTTTATCGCCGACATCGGAAACCTGCTTCCCCAGGTGGTGTCCGGCGCCGCCATCGTCTCTGTGGTGCTGTCGTTGCCCACCACGGGGCCGATGCTGCTGGCCGCGCTGCAGAGCCAGGACATGTACCTGGCGGGTTCATTTCTCATGTTTCTGTCGCTGCTGACGGTGGTCGGCATGTTCCTTTCGGATTTGGCGCTGGCGGCGCTGGATCCCCGCATCCGGCTCACCGGGGGAACCCGGCGGTGACCGGACCCTGGAAATGGGGGCCGGCGTGAGTAACGGCGCGAGCGGCGGCGCGTCTCTCGAGCACTACGTCTCGAGCGAGCCCTTCGATCCTTATTCCATCGAGACCCTGACGCCGGAACAGGAGCGCATTTATCTCGCCTCCCAGTGGCGAATGATGTGGTGGCGTTTCAAGCGCCATCACCTGGCGGTGGTGTCCGCAGCGGTGCTGGGACTGCTCTACCTCTCCATTGCGGTGAGCGAGATCCTGTCCCCCTACAGCCTGCACAGCCGACATACCGAGCACATTTTTGCGCCTCCACAGCGTCTCCACCTGTTTCACCAGGGCGAGTTTGTAGGCCCCTTCGTATACGGCTACAGCTACAGGCTCAATATGGAAAACCTTCGGCGCGAATACACCGAGGATCCCACCCAGGTGCAGCCGCTCAGGTTCTTCTGCTCCGGCGACGAGTACAGCTTCTGGGGGCTGGTGCCGGGAAGCTTTCATCTGGTGTGCCCGGCCAGGGAGGGCACGTTTTTTCCCCTCGGCACCGACCGCCTCGGGCGCGATATTCTCTCGCGGATAATCTACGGCGCGCGGATCTCGCTCACCGTAGGACTCATCGGCATTCTCATCAGCTTTACATTAGGCATCATCCTCGGCGGTCTGGCCGGTTATTACGGTGGCTGGGTGGACGGCGTGGTGCAGCGACTGATCGAAATCATCCGCTCGTTCCCCGAGCTGCCGCTCTGGATGGCACTGTCGGCCGCCCTTCCGGTCACCTGGAGCCCGGTGGGCGTGTTCTTAGGCATTACGGTGATCCTGGGTCTGGTGGACTGGACCGGACTGGCGCGTGCGGTGCGGTCCAAGCTGTTGGCGCTTCGGGAAGAGGACTATTGCACCGCCGCGGTGCTGATGGGCGCCCGGCCGCGGCGGGTCATATTCCGCCACCTGATGCCCAATTTCATGAGCCATCTGATTGCCTCGGCGACCCTTTCCATTCCCTCCATGATCCTCGGAGAGACCGCACTGAGCTTCCTCGGGCTGGGCTTGCGCCCGCCGGTGACCAGCTGGGGGGTGCTCTTGACCGAGGCCCAGAACATCAACGTGGTGGCGCTCTATCCCTGGCTGATGCTACCGGTGGTGCCGGTAATCGTCGTCGTGCTGGCCTTCAATTTTCTCGGTGACGGTCTGAGAGACGCGGCGGATCCTTACGCAGGGCATTGATCCGTGGGCAATCGGCTCCGAGAGGGCGGCGAAATCGATGCGCGGGGCGCATTGCCGCCGATACATTTGCCTTCCATGGACTACAATTATCTTGGACGCCCGTCGCCTGGTTTGCCCGCTGCGCGCGGAGACTCCAGTTGACGGGACGGCTGGACCATAAAAAAGGCGATAGAAGGAATGATAGTGACCACTGCTAAAGAAATGCCGTGGACGGCATTCAGCGGCGACACAGTGCGCGCCGTTC
>JBFIYQ010000199.1:0-5425 GCA_041605275.1 Gammaproteobacteria bacterium | reverse complement strand
GGAAGCTCGAAATCCGGCGCCGGTGTGCCCGGTTCGGCCGTTGGTGAAGGGATCAAGGTCATAAGATCACCTGCGGTTGATATCGTCCTACAACGCGACCCGTCCCCGGTGGAAGAAGGTCGCGGCGGCGCTTGAGTTCGGGCTGGCCGCCTGAATAAACACGCATCCCTAGCGCCGATGAAGAAAAATGTCAAGAATTTCGCTATCTGGACGAAGGCGAATAATATCTGGAAATCAAGATGTTTTCGTCCGTTGTGATCGTCTAAATTTCTCAAAAACCTATGCTAAGATTCGGCCATGTCGCAATCAGCACTAACAGCACTGCCGCGATTCCAGACTCACGATCTGGCGGCGTTGATTGCGCTCTACGAAAGTAATTACGTGCGCCTGCTCAAGCTCGCGCCGGAGCTCGAGCAGATAAAAGGCACAGTTGTATCCCGCGTCGCGGGCGCGCTCGATCTTTACATGAGCGTCGAAGAGCGGTTCAAGTACACTACCACACTGAAATTGACGTACCGTTTTCGCGACGGCGACGAATATGCGCTGGAACCCAATGCGCGAGTTTGCGTTTATCATGACGTGCGCTGCGCCGAACTGCTTGGTCATTGTCGACGTCGACGCGTTAGGAATGCGTTGCTCTGGCGCGGCGGGCGCACGGCGGAGCTCGAGCGACGATGGGAAATGAACCGCTTTCTGCTCAAATGGCTTCGTTTCTGCAGCCACCAGGGGCATCTCTTTCTTGCCTGCACCGCCACCCCGGCGGCAATTCACGAATTCTAGGACTGCCCGTTCCCCAGGCTTGCGTTGCTGCCACACCGTTGTGTGGCGTAGCTGTTGTTGCCGTTACCGACCTTCCGCCAGCTGAAAACGCTGCCCGTTCGGCCCGCACTCCGTTCGCATGATCGAACGCGTCGTCAGCGGCGGGCAAACGGGGGTGGATCGCGCCGCCCTGGATGCGGCCATGGGCGCGGGCATCGAGTGCGGCGGATGGTGCCCGCGGGGACGACGGGCGGAAGACGGCACTATTCCGGGCTGTTACCCATTGCGTGAAACGGAAAGCGCCGACTATCGCATGCGCACCCGGCTTAACGTCGCCGATGCGGACGGCACGCTGATTCTCGTCAGCGGGGAATTGAGCGGCGGCACAGCGCTTACCCGGCAGCTGGCCCTGGCCGCAGGTAAGCCGCTGCTGATTATCGATCTCGATTCCCCCGCGCCGTTGAGCGAAGCCTGCAGCTGGGTCCGGGGTCACCACGTTCGCACGCTCAATATCGCCGGACCCAGAGAAAGTCAGCGGCCGGGTATCGGCCGCCGCGCGAGCGAATTTCTGTCGACTTTGTTTTCGGCGCTCAAGGTCGAGGTCGGACAATCCTTGCCATCGGGCGACGTCGGCGCCAGACCAGGTGGCGAACGTGAGTAAAAGCACAATCCGGGTCGAGCTCGACGAAGGTGAAACTGTGTCCGCGTGCCATCTGGCTCCCAAGCGGTGCGGCGGACAGCGCTCCGCGCTGCTGATACTCGCCCACGGAGCGGGCAACGACATGCACAGCCCGTTCTTAAGCTTTGTCTGCGAAAGCGTCGCCGCCAGTGGCATCGGTACGCTGAAATTTAATTTTTCGTACAAGGAGAAGGGGAGAAAAGCGCCGGACGCCACGCGCAAACTGGAGGCAACCTGGCGCGCGGTGCTGAACCGGATCCGCAGCGACCCGATGTTCCAATTCAAACGCGTTTACATCGGGGGAAAATCGCTTGGCGGGCGCATGGCCTCGCGGGTGGTGGCCGACGGCGAGCGGGTGGACGGCCTGGTGTTCCTCGGCTACCCGCTGCACCCGCCGGGAAAACCGGAGAAGCAGAGGACCGCACACTTTCCCGAGATCACCGTGCCTTCGCTGTTCATTCAGGGCACCCGGGATCCGCTTTGCGATCTGGCTCTGCTGCGCAGGGCGCTTCCAAAAATCCCGGCGCAGGCCGACCTTCACCTGGTTGAGGGGGGCGACCACTCGTTTAACGTGCTCAAGCGCACGGGCGTGACCCAGGATGAGATTTGGCGGAACATTGTCGCTGTGGTGGTGAGCTGGATCACCGCCCGCGAGGCGTTGCGCGGGGGTTAGCCCGATCGGCTGTGGTCTTCGCTTGCCGGCGCGGTGATGGTGAGCATGCGCCGGGACAAAGGCGTGGGCGCCTTGCCCAGTCTGTGCTCGTAGACCACCGTGTAGGCCAGTACTCTTTTCACGTATTCCCGCGTCTCGGTATAGGCAATATTTTCGATCCAGACGTCCGCCGGGACGGAACCCGATTGCGGTCGCCAGTCCTCCACCCTGTGCGGTCCCGCGTTGTAGGCGCCCAGCGCGAGCACGTGGTTGCCTTCGGTTCGGTCCAGCAGACGTCGGAAATAAGCGGTGCCGAGCTTGACGTTGAGCGCGGGGTCAAACAGCTGGCTGCGGCGCTTCAGGCGCACGCCCACCGAGCGCGCCACTCGCTTCCCCGTGGATGGCATCAGCTGCATCAACCCGCGGGCGCCCTTCGGAGAGGCAGCATCAATCTTGAACGCGCTCTCCTGTCTGATCATCGCCAACACCATGGCGGGCTCGAGCCCGTGATCCGAGGCGTGGCGGGCGACTGCCTCCTCGTGGGCCAGGGGAAACCGCAGCCTGAGATCGTCCCGGTAAGGGGTGCGCGCGACGGTCAGGATACCGACGTCGTGCCACTCCCAGCGCTGCGCCAGCTTGGCCGCCTGGGCCCGCTCCACCACGTTCAGGCTGGGGATCCAGAAGTACCACTCGCGGCGCGCGTCCAGGGTCCTGCCCAGGGACAGCAGGACGCGAATGCGCCGGCCGGGCGGGGTGCTGGCGAGACCGTGCAGCGCCTCGTCGTCGAAAATGAGCGGATCGTCCCTGAACTGATACGGGTCGCCGATGGCATCGGCGGCAAGAAAACCGTAGTAGCTTCGCTCGCTGGCGATGCTGCGGTAGAGGGACTCCGCCACCTGCGGGTAGCCGAGCGCCTGCAGCGCCCGTGCCCGCCAGTATCGCCATCGCTGCGCGTTTGAGCCGTCGGCTTCCGGATCGGGCAGCACTTCGAGGGCTTCCCGCCAGCGATGGTGCAGCACCGCGTTGGCCAGACGCCAGTGCCGAACGTATTCGCTTTCACTCTCCGTCCTGGCAAGCCAGTCTCCCGCCTCGGCGCGACCTTGGCGGGCAAAAGCAAGCCCGATACGGCGATACACCCGCTGCGCAAGCGCTTCGTCGAAGGAATGCTTCGAAGACAGGTATTTCCACAATCTTGCCGCTGCATCCGGATCCGAGCGCGCCAGGCGCTCAACCGCATAGATGCGCATGCGAGCGCCGAGGATCTCATCTCCGTCAATGGAGAATCGCTTGATTCGGTCGGGCGCCGACCGCAGCGCAATCCAGTCCTCCAGAAGGGGCCGCTGCTCCTCGGGCAGGTAGCGCGACAAGTACTTGGCGAGACCGGTGCGGTGACTTTGCATCGCAAGCCAGATGCGTTCCCACACCAGCTCTTTGCTGAGATGACCGGCGTCGATCCAGGACTTGAAGACCGGGTCGCAGTCCGCGGGACGAGACTTTCCGTGCAGCCAAACGTGCGCAACTTGCTCGTACGCGGCCTCGCGTTCACCGCTGAGAATCTTTGCCCACAGATAATTGCACTGCAGGGCAACGTCACCGGTTTCTTCGTAGAACGCCAGGTATCGTTTCCAGCGGCCCTGTTTTGCAAGTACCTTCAGCCAACGGCGCTTGAGCCGCGGAGTCAGCGGCAGCTCGCCGTAGTTGTTGAGAAAGGCTTCCACCTCGCCAGGCTTGGCGCGGGACAGCCGCCGGGTCAGATCCGAGTAAAGCAAATAAGGGTAGAGCGGATGGTCCTCGAGCGACTCCGCCAGCCTGAGAAAACGCTGGCGCTGGCCGAGCTTGATTGCCTGCTCCGCTTCGAGGAAGGCCAGGTCCTCGGATCGGGAGGGTGAGAGATTCGGAACGGGTGCAAGCAGGGCAAGCGTTTCAACCGCCAGTTCCGGGCCCGCTGCGATCGGCTCGGGGTGCGAAGCGAGCGCACCCAGCACGAGCGCCAGCGACACCGCGCGCAGCCAAGGGCCGCAACGGCGGCGGTTGTTCGCGGGCAAACCCCGCGGCTCCCGTGGATCAGAAAGACAATCCCGGGAACAAAGAGCCGTGGTGGATTTCACCTGCTGTTTAACGGAAAGTCTCGTTCTTATACATAGTTATTAGTCGCCGGAAAATCGCTCCGCAACCCGATTCCGTCATTTTCACGAACCCCGAATTCCCATGCCCCAGCGTAATTCTCCAATTAAACCCTCATCCGCGTCCATCGAAACTCTGCTCGAGGTGATGGCTCAGTTGCGCCATCCGACCACCGGCTGCCCCTGGGACCGGAAACAGGACTTTCACACCATCGCCCCCTACACCATCGAGGAAGCTTATGAGGTGGCCGAGGCTATCAGCCGTAAAGACATTGAAGCGCTGGTCGACGAGCTCGGTGATCTGTTGTTTCAGGTGGTGTTTCACGCGCAAATGGCGAGCGAGGAAGGCGCCTTCGATTTCGACGACGTGGTGGCCGCCATCGTGGACAAGATGGTTCGTCGTCATCCTCACGTGTTCGGCGACGAACCGGTGGACGACATCGAGGCCCAGTCGCTGAGCTGGGAGGCGCATAAGGCCCGGGAGCGGGAGGAGCGTGCCTCCGGAACCGGGGAGCAAAGCCTGCTGGATCACGTTCCCGCGGGACTTCCAGCCATCAAGCGCGCTCAGAAGCTGCAAAAGCGCGCTGCTTCCGCGGGATTCGACTGGACCTCGGCGTCGGAGGTCATTCCCAAGCTGGAAGAGGAGATTGCCGAGCTTCGCCAGGCGATGAGCCAGGACGCGACGGAGGCGCGGGTCGCGGCCGAGCTGGGCGACCTCTTGTTCAGCTGCGTCAATCTGGCCCGCCACTTAGGACTTGACGCCGAAATGGCGCTTCGCAAAACCAATACCGAGTTCGAACGGCGCTTCCGGTATATCGAGCGCCGGCTCCAAGCTGACGGCCGAAACGTGGCCAAAACCGACGCCGACACCCTGGAAGCGCTGTGGGACGAGGCGAAGCGCACCAAAGAGTGAGTTTCGCCGTAACCATACTCGCGCACCGAACCACGGCGCGTATCGCGGCGCTCAACTAATCGGATGACCTGAGTGGAAACGAAACCCGCACGGTGACGCCCTTTCCGCCCGGGCGGTTGCAGGCCTCTGCTTTGGCGCCGTGGTAGTCGGCGATGAGTCGAACGATATAAAGGCCCAGCCCCAGATGCGGCTCGACGCTCTTTTCGCCGCTGCGCAAAGAGACCATGGACTCGAAAAGCTTGCCCTCCATGGCGGCCGGAAGGGGCGGTCCATCGTTGACCACCTCCAGCACCGCCCTG
>JBFIYQ010000198.1:0-5430 GCA_041605275.1 Gammaproteobacteria bacterium | reverse complement strand
GTTGCGGTGTGCACCCAGAACATCCTCCGCGAAGAGGCGCATCTGGGCGAAGTGATCGATCCGCTCGGCGGGGCCTATTACCTGGAGCGCCTCACCGACGAGATGGAGGCGCTGGTCGAATCCTTGATCGCCAAGGTCGACGACGCCGGCGGCATGTACCGCGCGGTGGAAACGGGATTGGTGCAGACCATGATCGGCGAATCCGCGCTGCGGTTTCAGACCAGAGTCGAGAGCGGCGAGCAGACGGTGGTGGGGGTCAACAAATACCGGGCCGATGAGGCGGGCGGAACCCGTGAATCGCTCAAGCGCCCGCCGGCGGAAAAAATCGAAGCCCAGCTGGCGTCGCTGGCGCGCTACAAGCGAAACCGGGATAACGCGTCGGCGCGCCGGGCGCTCGACGGTCTCGCCCGGGCGGCGGCGAGCGACAAGGAAAACCTGTACGCCGCCGTGGTGGAGGCCGCCGTGGCCGGCGCCACCCACGGCGAGGTGGTGGCCAGGCTTCGCCGGGAAATGGGCGACGGCGAGCCGCTCATCGTGCCGTGAATCGCCGGCCGGCGGCCCATTCGTCGAATGGCGGCGATCTCGCCTCGGGGGTCCGCGCCGGCAACCGCGCCGCCATCGCCCGGGCGATCTCCGCCGTAGAGGCGGGCGCCAGGGACAGCGCCAGGCTGCTTCAGGCGCTCCACCAAGCCACCGGCCGCGCGCGCCTTTTCGGAGTCACCGGCGCCCCCGGCGTTGGCAAGTCCACCCTGGTCGGCGCGCTGATTGCGGAGCTTCGAAAACGGAATCAGAGCGTGGCCGTCATTGCCGTCGATCCCTCCAGCCCCGTCAGCGGCGGCGCCATCCTCGGTGACCGCGTCCGCATGACCAAACACGGCGATGACGACGGGGTTTTCATTCGCTCCCTGGCCTCCCGAGGCAGCGGCGGAGGCCTGTCCCTGGCGACCTCCCGCGCGGCGGAGGTGCTGGATGCCGCCGGGTTCGAAAACGTGATCATCGAGACCGTCGGCGCCGGCCAGTCCGAAATCGACGTGGCCGATTTAGCCGACGTCACCGCGGTGGTCTGCGCTCCCGGGCTCGGGGACGAGATACAGGCCATGAAGGCCGGTCTGCTGGAGGTGGCCGACGTGCTGGTGGTGAACAAAGCCGACGATCCGCTGGCCGCGGTGACGGCGAACCAGCTCGAGTCCATGCTGGCCCTGCGCAAGGGCGGGGGTTCGACGGTGCCGGTGCTCAAGACATCGGCCAGGGAAGCCGCGGGGATCGCTGAGCTCGCCGACGCCCTGGAGCGCGCGTTTCAAAAACTGGATGGTCAAAGCCGGGCCGAACGCAGGCTCGAGCACATGCAGCGGCTGCTTGCTTCCGTGGCCGGCGGAATCGTTGCGCGACGGCTGAGATCGATCCGGGGAAAGGAACTGGATGGGCTGTTGTGCCGAATGGCCACCGGCGAGCTGGACGTGGAGACCGCCGCCCTGGAGCTATTGAAAAGTGATCTATGGCGAGGCGGTTAAAAAAGCCGCCGACGGCTTTGACCTGGCGCGGGCTTCGATTCCGAGCGTGGCTCCTCGCTCAACCGACCATGTAGGTGCAGGTTCCCGAGGCAATCATCTCGCCGTTCTCGTCGTGCATTTCCGTGTGAATCACGGCGACGCGGCTGCCCTTGCGTAAGGTGCGGGCGCTGGCGATAAAGTAACTGCCGCGCCCGGGGCGAAGAAAATCCACACGCATGTCGATGGTGCCGACGCGGGAAAAGCGGGCGAACCGTTCCTCCCGGGTCATTTCTGAAGCGTCGCTCGCCAGCGAGGAATAAGCGACCAGCCCGGCGGTGGCGTCCAGCGACGCCGAAATAACCCCGCCGTGAAGAATGCCCCGGGCGTAGTTTCCCACGAACTCGTCACGCATGGTCAGACGAACCGACGCCTCGTCGCCGCCAATCGAAAGAATCTTCAGGCCGAGCATGCGGTTGAAAGCGATGCGGCTCTCGAACATATCGCGCACCACGGCCATGAGGTCGCCCGATTCGGCCGAGATGTTCTCCTCGATGTCGCTCATATTTGCTCTTCCAGCAGCTCCAGCCCGTGCGCTAAACGCCGGCAGGCGCAGTCGACACACGTGGACAAGAACCTTGCCGGGGCCCCGCATCCAAGCGCAGTCATATTGCCGCTGAGTGGCGAAGTGTATCAGCAGCCTTTCAGGCGCCGAGCATAAGGGATTTCAGGTTGGAGGCGGCCAGTAGTCCGATCAGCACGATCATCGAGGCGAAAATCAATACGCAGACGCCGTGGATAACGACGGCCCGCGCTCCCCGGCGCAACACTGCCGCCAGGTCCTTGGTCGACCAGGTGACGAACGCGACCAGCAGCGGAATGGAAAGAAAAAACAATCCCCCCAGGACGAAATGCGCGCCCATGGTGGCCTCCAGCGCCACCAGGACCAGGCACAGCGCCCAGAACACCGCGGCCACGGCCAGCATCTGACGCCATATGCGGACCAGGGCGACATGGGGATGCAGGTGCATATCCGTAGTCGGAATTTCGACCTTCCATTCTAAGGTTGCTCAAATTTACTCTAGTTCATGCTTTAGCCAGCGGCAACGCGACAGCGCTGCGGATTCGGGTTGAAACTTCCGGGCGTAGATTTATAGTGGAATTCGTCGGCGCTAATGAGGCGCGAAGAGGAGCGGCCAGATGGCAGAGAAGAATGCGAAAGCCCTGGACCCTAAGCAGGCGTACGATTTGCTGCGGGAAGATCCCAGGGCGGTGCTGGTCGACATTCGCTCCACCATGGAATACCTGTTCGTGGGCCACCCCGCGGGTTCCATCCATGTCGCCTGGATCGACGAACCCGAGTGGACCATCAATCCGCACTTCGTCACCGACGTTCGCAAGATACTACTGGGCGGCGCAACCTCTCACGACGACATCAGCGCCGCCCCGGTGGTGCTCATCTGCCGCAGCGGAAAACGCTCCATCGACGCCGGCAAGGCCCTGCTCAACGCGGGGTTCAGCGAAGTCTATTTCGTCGACGAAGGATTCGAGGGCGAGCTGGACGAAAACCGGCACCGGGGAACCGTGGGCGGATGGCGCCATCACGGCCTGCCGTGGGAGCAGTGCTGAGATGACCTGAGTAGAGGTCAATTGGGCGATGGCGGCGTCAATAATGCCTGCCCCTATCTAATTTCTACCATCTCCCGATTCACGACATGGAAACGTGCCGGTTGTCGACCACGATGAGCTTATTGTCGACACCGGTGACACCGTCGCATGCGCTTGCCAGTTTTTCCGCTTCGCGTCGAAATTTTTCGCTGTAGGCCACGCCGGTGAGAACCACCCGCCCGGTTCCCGTCACCACATCCACCTGAAACGACGGATTGGGTCTGCTGGTCTCGGGGTTGGCCCGAAGAGCAGCGCGAACATGCGCCGAAATGCGCATGTCTTCCAGCACACTTGTGGATGAATCGGTCTTGGTGAAGCTTTCCTTTTCAACCAGGCGCTTGATCAGATCGATACAGTCGGGGACCGGCACGTGCTCGGTGTTCAATATCAGGTCGTAGTTGAGCGCGTTGTGGTAGTCAGCGTTGAAAAGATGCGACATTACCCGAGCGTGGGCCGCATCGCTTTTGCGAATCTCGCGCAAGGCGATATTTTCGTCCTTGATTCCTATACGCTGCATCAGATTGCGCGCTCGAAATTTTTCCGGAGCACAGATCCGGATACACGCAACGTGCTGCACGCGCCGTAACACATACGCGGCCCCCCAGCCCCGAATCAGCACGTCGCCCTCGGCGGCGACGTCGAGAATCTCTTCGGTGGTGTACAACGAGACTTCCTGCTCGTCGATTCCCCAGCGCTCAAGCAGGCTGGCCTTACCTTCCAAGAAACGATTGACCGAGCTTTCGCGGACGTGCATTTTTTCCGCCAGGTGACCGACCAGCTCATGCTGCACCAGACGAAGCCCGAGGTCTTCGGCGAGACCGAGGGCGACGTCCTTGCCAAGCGAACCCATTTCCCTCGTCATTGCGATAACAGTCATGACAACCTCCCGCCGACGGCAAAGGATCTGTTCGCGTGAAGACGGCCGGAGCCGAATCTCGGATGAACCGGGCGTAGGTGCCAGCCGCCGGAATCCAGCGTGTTTATTTTACCAAGGCGGATACTCACCGGGATGCTTCGATTCATCCGCCGTCAGCGTTTCGGCGGCCACAGCCACGCGGCACCGCGCACCCCGCTGGAGTCGCCGTGAACCGGGGGAAGCAGCAGCGTGTCCACCCGATCGGAAAACACCCAGCGCCCCCAAAGGGCGGGCACGTTCTGGTAAAGCCTCCCTATCTTTGAAAGACCGCCTCCCAGAACGATAACGTCCGGATCGAGCACATTAATAATGTGCGCGAGCGAGCGCGCCATGCGGCTTTCGTATCGCTGCAGGCAGGCCTCTGCCGCGTCATCGCCCCGCCCGGCAAGCCGAACGATCTGCGCCGCCTCCAGCTGCTGCCCGCTTGCGGCCTCGAAATCCCGGCTCAAGCCTGCACCGGAAAGAAAGGTTTCGATGCAGCCCCGTGCGCCGCAGTAGCAGTCGGGACCCGGGAGCTCGCCGACGGAGGGCCAGGGCAGCGGGTTGTGACCCCATTCGCCCGCGACGGCGTTGCGGCCCAGCATCGGTCGCCCGTCCACCACGATTCCCCCGCCTACTCCGGTTCCGATTATCACGCCGAAAACTACGCCGGCGCCGGCCCCGGCGCCGTCCACGGCCTCTGACAGAGCGAAGCAGTTAGCATCGTTGCTCACCCGCACGGGTCTTGCCAGCAGTCGCTCCAGATCCACATCCAGACGCTGGCCGATCAGGCAGGTGGAATTGGCGTTCTTGATTAAACCGCTTGCCGGTGACAACGCCCCCGGCGTGCCGACGCCGACACTTCCGGTGGAGCCGGTTTGCGACTCGATCTTCGTTACCAGAGAGGCAATCGCCTTCAGCGTGGCCTGATAATCGTCGCGCGGCGTCGGCGCTCGCAGTCGCCCCAGCTCGAGGCCGTCGTTGTCAAAGGCGGCCGCCTCGATCTTGGTGCCGCCCAGGTCGACTCCAATTCTCATGCAATCGAAAAATCCGGCTGATACCAGAAAGATGTGCCGGAGCGAGAGACTCCCGCCTCAACGCCGCGGACAAACACGCCGGCAGGTAACAAATTAGTCAACAATACCGGGCCGATCCCGGAAAGCTTCCCGCCTTCGCGCTATGATCTGAGCTAACCACTCCACCTGCTCTTACATGGCCTCCCGCACAGTATCCGAAATCCAGACCGTCGTCAGACCCTTCGCGGAGATTTGTGTTCTCAAACGCGCTACTCAGGATCTGCCGAATTCCGCGTTTCTGCTGTTGATCACGCTGGTGGCTCATACGGTCACCAGCATACTCCTCAACGCGGTGGTGCTGGAC
>JBFIYQ010000197.1:0-5486 GCA_041605275.1 Gammaproteobacteria bacterium | reverse complement strand
TGCTCGATGCTTCCCGGACCGCAGACCACCGCGGGCATCCCGCCCTGCTCGAATAGACCCGCTTCGGTGCCAAAGCTCACCTTGGCGGTGGTGTTGGCTCCGGTGAGCGACTTGGCGAGCTGAACCACGTCAGAATCCTCGCTGGTGTTGAGCTCCGGAATGTGTGACTGACGCTCCCAGTGGAACCCGGAATTGACCGATACCGCGTGCATCTCGGGAAGCAGGGTGGCGGCGAAGTCCTGCACCTCTTTCAGCAGAGTTACGGGATCGTCCTCGGGAAGATGGCGGAACTCGAACTCGAACTCACAGGCTCTCGGCACGATATTGAGCTGGGTTCCGCCCCGGATTACGCCGGTATGCACGGTGGTGTAAGGCGGAGACATTTCCGAATCGAAGGGGCCGCTATCACGGAACCTCCGCGCCATAGATTTCAGATAGGCAATGACTTCCGCCGCCGCCTCCACCGCGTTGACGCCCAGGTGCGCCATTCCCGAATGAGATTCCAGTCCGCTCACCTGGCAGCAGTAGCTCAGCTTGCCCTTATGCGCGCGCACCACCTTCATCATGGTGGGCTCGCCGATAATGCACGCCTTAGGCTTCACCTCCCGGGACGAAAGGCGATCGATCAGACTGCGGACACCGATGCAGCCAATCTCCTCGTCGTAAGAGAAGGCGAAGTGCAGCGGAGTCTCTATATTGCCCTTCAAAAATTCCGGCGCCAGCGTAAGGCAAACGGCGATGAATGATTTCATATCCGAGGTTCCGCGACCGAACAGCTGCGTGTCCCGCTTGACCAGCTTGAACGGATTGGAGCCCCACTTCTGGCCGTCCACCGGCACCACGTCGGTGTGTCCCGAGAGCGCGATGCCGCCGCGGTCGTCCGGACCGAGCGTGGCGAACAAATTCGCTTTGGACCGGTCCTGGTTGTAGACGAGCTCGGATTCCACTCCCAGGTCGCTCAGATAGCTTTGAACAAATGTGATCAGCTCCAGATTGGAGTTGCGGCTGGTGGTGTCGAAGGCAATCAGCCGCTCGATCATGGCGATGGACTCGGGACGGGGGGACATGCAGGCTCCTGGGCGGGGGGTTGACCGGATTGTTGTCGGCTAACTATGCGTCAACGCGCCGCCCCTTTTCCAGACGGGGCCAGTTGTGACGCCAATTCGGTGCCAGGCACGGCTTTCCGAAAAATGGCGAAAAATGGTGCCAGGCACCATATAAATCCCGGGCTCGCCTTACCGACGCCCCATCGCCACCCGTGGCGCGGCCTGGTGGGCCCCCTCCATCCACCCGCCTGAGGCCGCCGAACTGAGCCTCTGCCGGCCTGGTTTGACTCCCGCGGTCCGATCCCGCATAAGTAGCCGACACCCACCGGCGCCGCCCGCGGGCCGGCCCCGCATGAGCAACAACAAACCCAGAAAGGGGGATATTCCGATGAAATGTCTCAAACCCGTCACCAGACTGGTCGCCGCCTTCGTGGTGGCGTTTGCCGGAGCCGTGAGCGCCAAGGAGCTCACCATCGGGCTTGCCTCAGAGCCCACCGCCATCGACCCGCACTTTCACAATTTGACCCCCAACAATTCGCTTCTGAGTCACCTGTTTGACGCGCTGGTGCTGCAGGATGAGAACCAAAACCTGATTCCGGGTCTGGCAGTGTCGTGGCGCGCCATCGACGACACCACCTGGGAGTTCAAGCTTCGCCAGGGGGTGAAATTTCACGACGGCTCGCCGTTTACGGCAGACGACGTGATGTTCACTTTCCAGCGCGCGCCGGACGTGGAGGGCAGCCCGTCGAGCTTCGGCATCTATACCAAGGGCAAGGAGCTCGTGAAGGTCGACGACCACACCTTGCACATCAAGACCGAGCGGCCCTACCCGCTGATGCCCAATGACGTGTCGACCATTCTGATCATTTCGGAAGAGAAGGGTCGGGGTGCCAAGACACCCGACTACAACTCCGGCAAGGCGGCCATAGGCACCGGTCCGTTCAAGTTTGCGGAATACGTCCCTGGAGATCGCATCGTCTTCGATCGAAACGAAGCCTATTGGGGCAGCAAGCCCGAGTGGACCACGGTTACGTTCAAGCCAATTAAATCAGGACCGACCCGGGTAGCGGCGCTGCTAGCGGGAGACGTGGACATCATCGAACAAACGCCCACAGTGGACATCGAGCGGCTGAAAAAAGATCCGAAATTGTCTTTGAGCCAGGGCATTTCCAACCGCGTCATCTATCTGCACATGGACCAGTTCCGCGAGGACTCACCATTCGCCAAGGCCAAGGACGGCGGCAAGATGAAAAACCCACTGCTGGACGCGCGCGTGCGAAAGGCCATTTCCAAGGCCATCAATCGTGACGCCATCGTCAGCCGGGTGATGGAAGGCATCGCGGTAAAGGCGGGACAGCTTCTGCCTGATGGCTTTTTCGGCCGCAGTCCCAACCTGTCGCCGGAGCCGTACGATCCTGAGGGGGCCAAGGCGCTGCTGGCAGAAGCCGGCTACCCCGACGGCTTCAGGTTGACCATTCATGGGCCCAACGACCGTTACATTAATGACGCGAAGATCGCAGAGGCGATCGGCCAAATGCTGACCCGCATCGGGGTCAACACCGAGGTGGTGACCATGCCGAGAAGCGTGTACTTCAAACGCGCCTCCCGCGGCGGCGAGGGCGGTCAGCCGGAATTCAGCTTTATTCTCGTCGGCTGGGGATCCGGCACCGGCGAAGCCTCATCGCCGCTCAAGTCGCTGCTGCACACCTACGACAAGGAGCGAGGCTTCGGCCCCTCCAACCGTGGGCGTCATTCCGACCCCGAGGTCGACAAGCTGATTGAAGACGCGCTTGCTACCGTAAATGATGCCCAACGCCAGGATCTGCTGGCCAAGGCCACCGAGCTCTCCATCGGCCGCAACCAGGGAATCATCCCGCTGCATTACCAGGTGAACACCTGGGCGGCGAAGAAAGGCATCAAGTATCGCGCCCGCACCGACGAGCGTACGGTCGCCTACGGCGTTTACAGCGAGTAGCGGAATCGCCGGGCCGGGAGCAGTCGGCTTCCGGCCCGGGCAATCGCCGAATTTATCCGGCGGGCGGGTTCGCCTTCACCGTCCTGCATGCCTCGCCTCGGGGAGACGCCGACACGAGCTCACTTTAGCCGCGACGCCAAAATGTCCGTCTTCATAATCCGCCGCCTTCTCCAGGCCCTGGTCGTCATCTTCGTGATGTCGCTGATCGTCTTCGCCGGTATCAATATCGTCGGCGATCCGGTGGATCTGTTGATCAGCCCGGATGCGGACCAGGCGGAAATCGAAGCGACGATTCGTCGTCTCGGGCTGGACCGCCCCTGGCACGAGCAGTACGGGTACTTTCTTCTCAACGCATTCAAGGGCGACCTCGGCAATTCCTTCATTTTTGCCGAGCCGGCGCTGAAGCTGATTCTCCAGCGCATGCCGGCGACCCTGGAGCTGGCCTTTGCGGCGATGCTCATCGCCATTGTCTTCGGTATCCCCCTGGGCATGTACGCGGGCTTAAAGCCCGATTCCAAGTTCAGCAAGACCATCATGGCGGGTTCGATCCTCGGTTTCAGCCTGCCCACCTTCTGGGTCGGCATCATGCTGATTATGGTGTTCGCCGTAATGCTCGGCTGGCTCCCGTCTACCGGAAGAGGAGACACCACGGAGTTTCTCGGAATACGGGTGAGCTTTTTTACCTGGGACGGCATACAGCATCTCATTCTTCCGGCGTTCAACCTGGCGCTGTTCAAAATGTCGCTGGTGATCCGCCTTGCGCGCGCCGGCACCAAGGAGGTGGCGCTTCAGGACTACATCAAGTTCGCCCGCGCCAAGGGCCTGAGCTCGCGCCGGGTGGTTCTGGTGCACGTAGCCAAGAACATCATGATCCCGGTGGTCACCGTGCTCGGTCTCGAGCTCGGCGGCGTGATTGCATTCGCCGTGGTGACCGAGACCGTGTTCGCCTGGCCGGGCATGGGCAAGCTGCTTATCGATTCCATTCAGCTTCTAGACCGGCCGGTGGTGGTAGCGTATCTGCTGATCACCGTGTTCATGTTCATCATCATTAATCTGGTGGTGGATATCCTCTACTCCATTCTCGATCCGCGGGTTCGGCTCAAGGACGTGAAGGCATGAGCGCCACCACCGAGCATCTCGCCGCCTCAGCTCTGTCCGAGCAGGCCCGGGTGCAAACGCCGTTCCGGCGCTTTCTCTCGGACTTCTTCGAAAGCAGGGTGGCTACCTTCGCCTGCGTCATGCTTGCGGTGATCGTTTTTATTGCTTTGTTCGCTCCGCTGATCTCGCCGCAGAATCCTTACGACCTCGCGGTGGTGGACGTGATGAACGCGCGTCTTGAGCCCGGCGAGCAGTCGTGGGCCGGCGACCTCACTTTCGTGCTGGGTAGCGACGGCGCCGGACGCGACATGCTGAGCGCAATTTTTTACGGGCTTCGGATCAGCCTCGGCGTTGGGGTCATGAGCGGCATTATCGCCATGATTATCGGCATGGCCGTCGGCCTGATGGCCGCCTATTTCGGCGGGCGCACCGACACCGTGATTATGCGCATCGTCGATTTGCAGCTCAGCTTTCCCGCCATTCTGATCGCCCTGGTGTTAATCGCGATACTGGGAAAGGGCGTAGACAAGGTGATTATCGCGCTGGTCACGGTGCAGTGGGCTTATTACGCCCGCACCGTGCGCGGCAGCGCGCTGGTGGAGCGGCGCAAGGAGTACATCGAGGCCGCCACCTGTCTCGCGCTCTCCCATCGTCGGATTGTGTTTCGCCATCTCCTTCCCAACTGCCTTCCGCCGATGATTGTTGTGGGCACACTCCAGACCGCTCACGCGATTTCGCTGGAAGCGACGCTCAGCTTTTTAGGCCTTGGACTTCCGCAAACGGAGCCGTCTCTCGGACTGCTCATCGCCAACGGCTTCGAGTACATGCTTTCCGGAAAATATTGGATCAGCTTTTTCCCCGGCATCGCGCTGCTGGTGACTATCGTGACCATCAACCTGGTTGGCGATCAGTTGAGGGATGTGCTGAATCCGAGGCTGGAAAGATAGGGGCTTCGTTATGCCGGAGGGTGACTTCGAGGGGACAGGGTCGCGGCTGCGGGTTTCGTTAGACCGGAGTGTTGCCTTCGAGGGGACAGGGTCGCGATGCTGCGCATCGCGATCTGTCCCCGACATCTGTTTGCCGAACCGGCGGGCTTCGTTCGAATTCCAGAGCCCGGGACAGATCGCGGCGCTGTGCGCCGCGACCCTGTCCCCTCGCCGCCACCGCTCGGTTAAGCGAAGTCGATATTCTTAATCCCTAATGCCGACACCCACCCTCGAGGTTAAAGACCTCCGCAGCCACTTCTTCACCAAAGGCGGCGTGATAAAAGCCGTCGACGGCGTCAGTTTCTCCGTGGACAAGGGCCAGGTGCTGGGCCTGGTGGGCGAGTCCGGATCCGGCAAAACCGTGACCGGGTTTTCCATCAT
>JBFIYQ010000196.1:0-5488 GCA_041605275.1 Gammaproteobacteria bacterium | reverse complement strand
TCTTCTCGATCACCTGCGCCGAATCCACGGCAAGGAACAGTCCGTCGGCGGTGCCAAAAAGATCACGCTGAAGCGTAAATCCGTCAGCGAGCTCAAGGTGGCTTCCGCCCAGGGGCGCAAGAAAACCGTCACCGTCGAGGTGCGCCGCCGCCGCACCTACAGCCCCTCCGCGGGCAAAGGCGCCCTGCCGGGCATGACCCGGGACGACGCGGACAGCAAGCGGGAGGAGATGGAGGCGGCCAAGCGGGCGCTGCAGGAAGAAGCCAAGCGCCGGCAGCAGGAAGTGGATGAAACGCTGCGCGCGGAGGCGGAGAAGCGTGCCAAGGAAGCGCCGGTGGCGCCCAAGCGCCCGCCCAAACGCAAGGAGCCGCTGCCGGCGGAAGCCGAATCGCTCAAGGAAAAGGAAGCCAGAAAAGAAAAGCCTCAGAAGGAAGAGCGGCCCGCTCCCGAAGCGGCGGCCATCGACGCCGCAGCGCTATCGGCCCCCGCTCGAGCTGATTCGCGCCGCGCCGAGCGCGGCAAGCGAGACCGGGACGAAGAAAAAGAAGAGCAGCGCGCGCGAAAAGAGCTGCACGTCGCCAGCGAAAAACGCGGCCGGCGCCGCAAGCGTCCCAAGACGCGGACGACGGTGGTCAAGGCGCCGCAGACCAAGCATGGATTCGAGATGCCCACTGCGCCGGTGGTGCGGGAAGTGACCATTCCGGAAACCATCACGGTCGCCGATTTGGCACAGAAGATGTCCTTGAAATCGAACGAGCTGATCAAGGCGATGATGAATCTCGGCTCCATGGTGACCATCAACCAGGTGCTGGATCAGGAAACGGCGTCGGTGGTGGTGGAAGAGCTGGGCCACAAGCCTAAGCTGCTCAAAGAGGACGCCATCGAAGCGGAGATCCAGCAATCCGGTGAAGAGGCCCAGGCTGACGAGTCGCCGAGGGCCCCGGTGGTCACCATCATGGGTCACGTGGACCACGGCAAGACCTCGCTGCTGGACTACATCCGTCGCACCAAGGTGGCTTCCGGCGAAGCCGGCGGGATCACCCAGCATATCGGTGCCTATCACGTGGACACCGAGCGGGGCGCGATAACTTTTCTCGATACGCCCGGGCACGCGGCCTTCACCGCCATGCGCGCGCGGGGCGCTCAGGCCACCGACGTGGTGGTGCTGGTGGTGGCCGCCGACGACGGCGTCATGCCGCAGACCATCGAGGCCATCCAGCACGCCAAGGCCGCGGGAGTGCCTATCATCGTCGCCGTCAACAAGATCGATCGCCCCGACGCCGATCCCGAGCGCATGCGCCAGGAGCTGTCGAATCACGAGGTGATCCCGGAGCAGTGGGGCGGTGAGTCCATATTCGTGGACGTGTCGGCAAAGACGGGCGATGGCGTGGACAAGCTGCTGGAGTCCATTCTCGTGCAGGCCGAGGTGCTCGAGCTCAAGGCCCGTAACAGCGGCCCGGCCCGTGGCGTCGTGATCGAATCCCGGGTGGACAAAGGCCGGGGACCGGTGGCCAGCGTGCTGGTTCAAGCAGGTCGGCTGAGCAAGGGCGACATGCTTCTCGCCGGCCAGGAGTTCGGGCGCGTGCGCAGCCTGTTCGATCACGCCGGCAAAGAGGTTGATCATGCTGGACCGTCGATCCCGGTGGAGGTCCTTGGCTTGTCCGGTCCGGCCAACGTGGGCGACGAGGCCCTGGTGGTGGAAGACGAGCGCAAGGCCCGGGAAATCGCCTTGTTCCGCCAGGGCAAGATCCGCGAGGTACGCCTGGCCAAGCAGCAGGCGGCCAAGCTTGACGACGTTTTCGAGCAGCTCGCCGAAGGCGAAGCCAATACCCTCAACGTGGTGCTCAAGGCCGACGTGCAGGGATCGGTCGAGGCCCTGCGCGACGCGCTGGTGAAACTGTCCGGCGACGAGGTTAAGGTCAACGTGGTGGCTGCCGGTACCGGCGGTATCAGCGAGACCGACGTCAATCTGGCTATCGCGTCTTCGGCCATCATCATCGGCTTCAACGTGCGCGCCGACAGCGCGGCGCGGAAACTGGTGGAGAGCGAAGGCGTCGACATGCATTACTTTAGTGTGATCTACGACGTCATCGACACCGTGAAGCAATCGATATCCGGAATGCTCTCTCCCGAATACAAGGAGGAGATTGTCGGCATTGCCGAGGTGCGCGACGTATTCCGGTCGAAGAAATTCGGATCCATCGCCGGCTGCATGGTGATCGAGGGCGCGGTCAAGCGGAACAACCCCATCCGCGTGCTGCGCGACAACGTTGTCATTTACGAGGGCGAGCTGGAGTCACTGCGCCGATTCAAGGACGACGTCAGCGAAGTCAAATCCGGCACCGAGTGCGGCATCGGAGTTCGAAACTACAACGACGTCAAAGTCGGCGACCAAATCGAGGTCTTCGAGAAGACCGAAATCGCTCGCCAGGCCTGATCGATCCCCTTTCTGACCCCGTTTCGTGTACGCTTCCACGCCTAGTGCGGAAAAGCACGCCGCCGCCGGGCGCGCACTTTGTTCGTGGGTGTAGCTGAGCAGGCGCGGCGGCTGAGGCAGCCGCCCGGAGCAATTCTCGAAATCGGTTCAGCAGCTATGGGCGAGAGGGAATTCGGTCGTGCGGAGCGGGTCGCCTTGCAGCTCAGAAAGGAGCTGGCCTGGGTGCTCGAGCGCGAAATGCAGGACCCTCGGGCCCACATGGTCACCATATCCCGGGTCGAGGTATCCAGAGACTTGAGCCACGCCAGGGTGTTCGTCTCGGCTCCGGAAGATCACCCCATCGGCGAGGTGCTGACGGCGTTGAACCACGCGGCCGGCTACCTGCAGATCCGCCTCGGGGAGCGTGTTCGGATGCGCTATCTTCCACGCCTTCGCTTCGAGGAAGACAAGGCCCTGGGTAAGGCGAGTCGCATTGACGCGCTTCTGGCTGAGGCCAAATCTCGGCGGCGATAATTACCAACCGATTCTAAGCGTATCGAACACCGGCATTTAAGCGAGTGGGTAGAAAGCCGCGAAAAGGACGCAGCGTCGACGGCATCGTGCTGCTGGACAAACCGGTATCGCTCGGCTCCAACCAGGTGCTGCAGCGGGTCAAGCGCCTGTTCAAGGCGCGCAAGGCGGGGCATACGGGAAGCCTGGACAAGCTCGCCAGCGGCCTGCTTCCCATCTGTCTCGGCGAAGCCACCAAGTTCTCGACTTTCCTGCTCAATTCCGACAAGCGCTATCAGGCGGTGTTTCAGCTGGGCGCGGTGACCACCACCGGCGACGCCGAAGGGGAGGTGATTGAAACCAAATCCTTCGCGCCGTTCTCACGGAATCAGATCGAGGCCGTCATCAGCCGCTTTACCGGCGAGATCGAGCAGATCCCGCCGATGCATTCCGCCATCAAGCACAAAGGTCAGCGCCTGTACAAGCTCGCGCATCAAGGACTCGAGGTGGAGCGGCAACCGCGTCGGATCACCATCCACAGTCTGAAGCTTCGTGACTTCGGCGATGATTATCTGGCGGTGGAGATTTTCTGTTCCAAAGGAACCTACATTCGCACCCTGGCCGAGGACATGGGAAAGGTCCTTGGATGCGGCGCCCACGTGAAGGCGCTGCGCAGAATCGGCGCCGGTCCGTTTGACGCCTCGCAGATGGTGAGCCTCGAGCGCCTGGAGCAGCTGGCCGAGCAAGGACTCGAAGCCCTGGACGAGGTGCTGGTGCCCATGGAGGCGGCGCTGGCCGAATGGCCCGATGTGCGGTTACCGGAGAACGCTGCCTTTTATCTTAAGAAAGGCCAGCCGGTGCTGGTGCCGAAATCACCGACCGAAGGCTGGGTGCGGTTGTACGGTTCCGGCGATCGCTTCCTCGGCGCCGGCGAGGTGCTCGACGACGGGCGCATTGCGCCCCGACGGCTGGTCGCGGGAGCTTGATTTTTGCGCCGAAAAATCAAATGCTTATCTTTGACCCCCGCGGCTCGTTTGAGCTTGTTCGGCGGCAACGCCGCGGGTAGAATACGCGACCGATTCAGTCACGGAAAAAGATTCGATGTCGCTAAACGCTGTTGAAAAGGAAAACATCGTCAGGGAATATCAGCGATCGCCCGGCGATACGGGATCGCCGGAAGTTCAGGTGGCCCTGCTGTCCGCCCGCATCGGGCACCTCACCGATCACTTCAGAACCCACATTCAAGACCACCATTCGCGCCAGGGCCTGCTGAAAATGGTCAGCCGGCGCAGAAGGCTTCTTGATTACCTCCGAGATAAAGACATCGAGCGTTACCGCGAGCTTATCGGCCGTCTCGGCCTGCGTCGGTGACGTCATCCTCTCCGCCCTTATCGGCCTGGAGGCCCATGCTTGAACCATCGTTCCATCCCGGTGTTCACCGTGGAGCGTAACACCTGTCCGTTTGCAAAGGGACGCGGAGCATAGGGCTTCGTCGTCCGTTAGGGAAAGAAATATGACCGCTTATTCAAAATCCATTCCGTTCGGGAGCCGCACGCTGTTACTAGAGACCGGGGAAATCGCCCGGCAGGCGTCAGGGGCCGTGCTGGCCAGTCTCGGAGATACCCAAGTTCTCGTCACCGTGGTGGCGGAAAAGTCCGGCGACCCCAGTCGGGGTTTTTTTCCGCTGACGGTGGATTACCAGGAAAAAACCTACGCTGCCGGGCGAATCCCCGGTGGCTTTTTCAAACGCGAAGGACGCCCCAGCGAGAAAGAAACGCTGACCTGCCGACTGATTGATCGTCCGTTGCGCCCCAGTTTTCCCAAAGGATTTAAAAACGAGACCCACGTGATTGCCACGGTGCTTTCGGTGGATCCGGAAGTGGACCCAGACATTCCGGCGCTCATCGGCGCTTCGGCGGCGGTGGCCGTGTCCGGGATACCGTTCAACGGTCCCATCGGCGCCGCGCGGGTAGGTTACGTTGACGGAAATTTTGTGCTCAACCCGACCGCTTCCCAGCTGGCGCAGTCGAAGCTCGATCTGGTGGTGGCCGGCACCAAGCAGGCGGTGCTTATGGTGGAGTCGGAAGCCAAGGAGCTGCCGGAGAAGGTCATGCTGGACGCGGTGATGTTCGGACATGAGCAGTTTCAGGCCGCCATCGGCTGCATCGAAGCGCTGGCGGCGGAAGCCGGCGCGCCGGCGTGGGAATGGTCGGCGCCGGAGGAAAACGCGGCGCTGGCCCAGCGCGTAAAGCAGCTGGCAGAGCAAGACCTGGGCGACGCGTATTTAGTCGTGGACAAGCTACAGCGGCGCGACCGGGTCAAGGAGATCCGCGAATCGGTGATTGCGGAGCTGTGTCAAGGGGAGGAGCCCGACTACACGTCGGCCGAGGCTTCGGACGCTTTTTCCAGTCTCGAAAAATCCATCGTTCGCGGCCGCATCGTTGGAGGCGAGAAACGCATCGACGGCCGCGACCGCGCCGACGTGCGGGAAATTCGCACCCGCGTCGGTGTCATGCCGAGAACCCACGGCTCGGCCCTGTTCACCCGCGGCGAAACCCAGGC
>JBFIYQ010000195.1:0-5551 GCA_041605275.1 Gammaproteobacteria bacterium | reverse complement strand
TGGCCGCCGCCCCAGTGGACCCAGGCGTTGAACTCGGTGTAGGTGAGACCGAATGGCACCGCGGTGTAATAGGCCCAGCCGGGGTGCTTGCCTTTCCAGTAGTAGTCCGCGGCGTGGTACATCTGCGCGTTTCCGGAAGCCACCTCGTCGAAGGAATCGAAAGGCTTAACCCGTTCGCCGCCGGCGAAGTACTGCACCACCATACGCCCGTTGGTCATATCGGAGATGCGCTTGGCGACGCGCTGCGCGCCGGTGCCCAGACCGGGAAAATCCCGCGGCCAGGTGGTGACCATGACGATCTCGATGCGCTGCTGCGCGATGGCGGGGAAGGCTACGCTCGCCGCTGCCGTTCCCGCGGCCGCACCTGCGGCGCCTTTGATTAATTTTCTGCGTTTCATCTGTTTGTTTTCTCCCGTTGAATTTCTTGTTTTGGCTCTCTCCGTAGTCCTCGGAATCACGGCGAGATTGAAGCACTCTACCGGCCGGCTCGGCGCGCGGTCGCTTTGTCGCAGCGCCTGCAACGGTCGGAACGGAGCCAGCTTACTGGCGCGATACCGTCGGAACAAGGGCCAGAACTTGCCGCACCAATACGGTGCGATTCGCATTCGGGCGTCGGGGTGAGACTAGGGAAGGGTGGAGATGCGGCGGTAGAGGTTCATCAGCATGCCCGCGGTGGCGCCCCAGATATAGCGGCTCTCGTACTCGAAGACGTAGTACCGGCGCCTGGAGCCGTGACGCATCCGCATGTGGATCTGATGGTTCCCGGGGTCGAGCAGAAATTCCAGCGGGACCTCGAAGGCGTCGGCCACTTCGAATTCGTCGATTTTCAGCGTGAACCCGGGCTTGACGAAGCCCACCACCGGGGTGATGAGATAACCCGTCACGGTCTCGTAGTTGTCCAGGTATCCGACTACGTCGATGAAGTCATCGGAGAGCCCAATCTCCTCCTCCGTCTCCCGCAGCGCGGCGTGGATGACGCCCTTATCCCGGGGCTCGACGCGTCCGCCGGGAAAGCTGATTTGACCCGCATGGTCGTGAAGATGATCGGTACGCTGGGTCAGCAGCACGCTCAGCCCCTCGGGACGATCCACCAGGGGCACCAGAACCGCCGCCTGGCGGAGGCTGCGGGGGGTCTCAGGCGGCAGGTTGAGATCATGGTCGCTGAATCGCGCTTTCGCACCGGCGGCGCTGGAGTCTTCGATGCTTTTTATTCCGGCGAGAATGATGTCGCGCATTGACGATTCCGGACCGTCGGGCCTGCCCAGAGGGCGGGACCGACGACTTGAGAAATGTACCGAACTGACGATTTCTGAAAACTCCTGCTTATAAAAACATCTTAGCAACCGCGCCGGTTGGCGTCGTCCCGAAATGGCGGACCCCGAACCCGCGCGTGCGCCGAGGGAGTACCGGTGCTAAGTTTTTGAGGGTAGATGCCGGATTGAGCGATTGAGGCGGCCGCGGGGGGCCCCGCATGAAGACCCCGCCCGCCCGGTCCCCGTTCCCTTTTTGACCTTTTATCCAGATGTCTGCAGTCGAGCCGCAAATCGGAAAGCAGTCGCCGGAGGCGATTTTCGCCGCGATAGCGGCCAACATCGAGCGCGTGATCCGTGGTCAGAGTGGGGCCGTTCGGCGGCTGCTGGCGGCGTTTGCGTCCGGAGGGCATGTGCTGCTGGAGGACGTGCCCGGAACCGGAAAGACCACGCTGGCTAAGGCGCTTGCGGTGTCCATCGACGCAACTTTTCAGCGTATCCAGTTCACCCCGGATTTGCTGCCGGCGGACATTCTAGGCGTCTCCATTTATAACCAGAAAGCCCAGGCTTTCGAATTTCACCCCGGACCGGTGTTCACCAATATTCTGCTTGCGGACGAGATCAACCGGGCTTCACCCCGGACGCAGTCAGCGCTTCTAGAGGCCATGGCCGAGGGCCAGGTGAGCCTGGACCGGGTGCGCCGGCCCTTAGACGAGAATTTCTTCGTCGTCGCAACCCAGAATCCCATCGAGTTTCAGGGAACCTATCCCCTTCCGGAAGCGCAAATGGACCGTTTCGCGCTGCGCTTCAGCCTCGGCTACGTGCCGGCGGAAGAGGAGGTCGAGATCCTCTCCGATCAGGCCAATACGCACCCGCTCGAGGGCATCAGCTCCTGCGCCGATCTCGACGACATTCATTTCTTGAAGCAGAGCGTGCGCAAGGTGCGCATCACCGAGGAGCTCAAACGCTACATCGTCGACCTCATCGGCGCGACGAGAAGTGCCGAGGGAATCCGCATCGGCGCCAGTCCGCGGGCCTCGCTGGCGTTCATGAAATGCGCCCAGGCGCTGGCCCTTTTCGACGGAAGGGATTTCGTCATTCCCGAGGACATCCAGGAGATCGCGGTGCCGGTGGTGGCCCACAGGGTGGTGATGGAACCTCAGGCCAGATTCGCAGGACTGTCGGCGGAGCGCGTCGTGGAGGACGCCCTCAAGAGCGTGCCCGTTCCGGTCTGACGCAGTCGTCCCCGTTCAGCCAAGGTCCTGGCGCAATGTTCTTCAGACGATTTCTTTATCACAATTTTCACCTGGTCTATCGCACCGACCAGTGGCTGAAGCGCCGCTTCACCCACGCCGGCATGCTCATGCTCGGCGCGCTGGTGATCTCGGGTGTGTTCGGCATCAACACACGCGCCACCCACTCCTACCAGCTTTTGATGCTGGTCGTCGCGGTTCTCATGGTGGGGGCCTTGAGCGCGCTGTTCTTCCGCGCGAGGCTCAAGGTGGTGCGGAGACTCCCGCGCTTTGCCACCGCCGAACAGGCGCTGACCTATACCGTATCGCTGAAAAACGAGGGTAAGCGCGCACTTCGCGGCCTGACCATTTGCGAAGTGCTTTCCGCCAAGCCACCGAGCGTTGCCGACTTCGCGCATCTCAGAGAACCCGCCGACGCCCGACGAAACTGGTTCGACCGGCACGTCGGATATCCGCGCTGGGCAAATTTCATGCGCTGGCGCCGCGGCGGCAGCTCCAAGGAACAAATGCTGCCCGACTTGCCGCCGGGAGAATGGGTCGATGTGCGCATGCAGCTGCATCCTCACCGGCGCGGATTCATACGCCTGCGCGGATTCAGTATGGCCAAGGCCGATCCCCTGGGGGTGTTCAAGGCGCTGGCCCGGACAGGGCGGCCGGAATCTCTTCTTGTGCTTCCCCGGCGCTACCAGGTCAGCTGGTCGGAGCTGCTCGGACGCGCCCAGGATCGCGTCGGCGGACAGAGTCAGGCCGCCTCCATCGGCGGATCCGAAGAGTTCGCTTCGCTGCGCGAATACAGGCCGGGCGATCCCATGCGCCACATCCACTGGAAAGGCTGGGCGCGGCTCGGGCACCCGGTGGTACGCGAGTTTCACGAGGAATGCTTCGTCCGCCAGGGCCTGGTACTAGACACTTTTCTGCCAGCGAAATCCTCCCGCGCGTGTTTCGAGCAAGCGGTGTCCGTTGCCGCATCCTTTGCTTACGCAGCACCGACGGGAGCCGGCACCCTGGAGCTCATGTTCGTGGGCGCGGAGGTCTATCAAGTGGAGAGCAGCCAGGGGCACGGCGCCGCCGACCGGCTGCTTGAGGCGCTGGCCTGCGTCGAGGCGACGCCGAATAATCCCTTCGAGCGCTTGCGAACCGCGGTGCTCGAACGCGCCTCCGAGTTGAGCGCCTGCGTCTGCGTGCTGCTTGCCTGGGACGACGAACGCCGCGAGCTGGTGACCCGATTGCGAAACCTGGGCGTTCCGCTACTTGTGCTGGTGCTGGTGGACACGGATGGCGATCTCGACCCGGGCCCCATGGCGGACTGTCCGACGCGCTTCAAAAGGCTTCGCTCAGAGCGGGTAGAGGAGGACCTGCTGGCGGTGGGGGCGTCTACCACGTCATCGGAATCAGCGCCGTGAAACCGGCGTCCCAAGCTCACATCGCCCCTCGCAAGGTGAGGGTTCCGCCCCTCGGTCTTGCCGCGGCACTGATGCTGTGGGGACTGGAAATCCATCTGTGGCCCTACGCGGCGGCGATGGCCGCGGTGCTCGAGTTCGCGCGGATTTCGCCCTGGCGTTGGCATCTTTCCGAGAAAGACTTCGAACACATTGCCGACGTGACCGGAATTGGATTCATCGTCGTCGTCATCTATGTCTTCGACACCTATTCGTTCCAGGGCGTCTACATCATCCTTCAGTGGTTGCCCGTGATCCTGCTTCTGCTTGCGCTGGCTCAGCGATTCGGGACGCAACAAGAGATCCGCTACTCGGCCTTATTTCTCTCCGTTCGCCGGGCCGAACGCAAGGGCATCATCGACGACGCCGGAACCATCGATTTCGATCTGCCCTACCTGGTGATTTGCCTGGTTTCAGCCACCGCGGGACAAAAGGGCGGAGCGGGGCTATTCGTCGGACTCGTGGGCATATTCGCCTACATCCTGTTTTACAACCGGCCGCGGAATTTTCACGTCGCGCACTGGCTTTGTGTTCTTGCCGTCGCGGTTGGCGTGGGCTACCTGAATCAAATCGGCATGCTGAAGGCGCGGCACGCCATCGAGCCCGCGGTGATGAATTTCTTCCGTGACCGGATCATCAGTTACCGCAATCCGTTTCGCAGCTATACCGCGATGGGAGAGATTGGCCGTCTCAAACAGTCGGATCGGATCCTGCTGCGCATCGAGGATCTCGACGGTGAAGGCGTGCCCGCGTTGCTGCACGAAGCCACCTATCGATCCTTCAGCAAGAACGTCTGGCTGGCGGGCAGCACTGCTTCCGAGGAGCAGATTTCGGATCTGGAAGGCACCTCCTGGAACATCGAGCCTGTTCCGCCCGGGCCGTCGCGGGCGGTACGCATTTCCCGTTCGCTGCTGCGCGGTAAAGGCATGCTCGCGTTGCCGCAGGGAACATTCAGGGTAGAGAACCTTCCCGTGGAGGAACTGCACAAGCACACTCTGGGCGCCTATAGAGTGAACCGCGGACCGGGACTCATAAGATATACCGCCAGATACCGGCCCGGGCGCTCGTTCGAGCTTCCGCCGAATCCGCACGATCTGATGATACCGCGGGGCATCGCTCCGCTGATGAGGGAGGTAACAAATGACCTCGATCTGCAAGGCGCTCCGCCGGAAGTCGCTGTAAAAGGATTGCTGAACTATTTCCGCACGCGCTTCAGCTATTCGGTGGTGCTGAGCGGCTCTGCAAATGCGCAAACACCGCTGCACGACTTTCTCTTGAACACGCGCAAAGGTCACTGCGAGTACTTCGCTTCGGCGACCGTGCTGTTATTGAGATCGCTGGGGATACCGGCACGTTACGCCACCGGCTATTCGGTCCAGGAATACAGTCCGCTGGAAGGGAGTTACATCGTGCGCCGTCGCCACGCGCACTCCTGGACTCTGGCCTACGTCAACAATCGCTGGATCGTCTTAGATACGACCCCGCCGGCGTGGGGCGCGCTCGAAGCTGCCGCCGCGTCGTGGTGGGAGAAGCCGTACGACATTCTTTCATGGCTCGTTCACAAATTTTCCCGCTGGCGGTGGAGCAGCGAGGAGGAAAAATCGTCGAC
>JBFIYQ010000194.1:0-5589 GCA_041605275.1 Gammaproteobacteria bacterium | reverse complement strand
TGTAGGTCTTGACCACGGATCCCACCAGCCCGGCGGTCAGGTTGGCGCTGCGGGAGAAGGCGCCCGTATCGGCGTCCCCCGGGGACGACGCCTCCGAAAACTCGGACTGCCCCGCGCCCTTAATAAGTTGGGTGGATGCCGACGGCGCGGGAGTCGAGTCGGACCTGGAATCAACAGCCGAGCAGGCCAGTAGCGTAAGAGAAAGCATGCAGCAGCCGATCCGGTTCAAAAACCTCATCGTGTCCGTATCCGCTGAGTTGCTCTCCGCTAAGGTGTTCATCACAGGGCCTCCCTTTCAGCTTCGACGTGCGTCCATGTTAAGGAAGAGTTCCTGTCTGGGCCCTTACCGGCGGCTTACACCGCCGCTTACCACGGGCTTACAAATTGCTTAAAAGCATGAATTCCCGCCTATTTTCGGGCGCTCGTTGGAAAAATCCGGGTGCCGTGTTCCTTTGCCCTGCGTCTTCGATTAGCTTCGGGACCCGGCGGGCGCCCGCCGCAAATGTTTAGGACCGAGAAAATTCAAGGCAGACCGGAGTGAAGTCGAAGCGAGGATTGACCACACGTCCGGGGGCTGAACGCGTACCCGCGCGTGGTTTTTTCCGGCTCCTCGCTGCCGCCGCGCTTACGCTCGGTCTGCTCGCCGCATTTCGGACGGGGGCCGAAACGGTGAGCGGGGAGGTCGGCGGATATCGCTATCGCCTGTTTGTTCCCGAGGGGGCGCCGGTCGCCGGCGGCAGGCCTCTGCTGGTGGTCCTGCACGGCTGCAAGCAGTCGGCCGCGGATATAGCCCGCCTGAGCGGTTTCGATCGGCTGGCAGATATCCAGGGAGTTGCCGTGCTCTATCCCGAGACCGGCCCCTCGGTGGGAAACCCTTACGGCTGCTGGGTGTGGTGGGCGCCGCAGAATCAGATCCCCAAGGGCGGTGAGGCGGAAGTCATCGTGGAAATGGTCAACGATGCTGCCTCAATCACGCCCGTGGATCGCGAGCGCATCTACGCCGCGGGCCTTTCCTCGGGCGGCGCCATGAGCGCCATACTGGGCGCGCTCTACCCGGACGTCTTTGCCGCGGTCGGGGTCCACTCCGGCATGCCCTACGCGGCCGCTGGCGATACCACCTGTGCCCTCCGCGCCATGTCCAATGGCGACTCAGCCGCTGAATCCCGCGCCACCGTCGCTTATCACGCCCAGGGGCAGCGGCACCGTCCGCTGCCCCTCATGGTCATCCACGGAGACGAAGACAACGTGGTCACGCCGGAGAACGCGGAACACCTGATCCGACAATTCGCGCAGCTCAACGACATGGCGGATGATGGCGATGGCGCCAACCAGTCCATCGACGCCGGCGCCGACATCACCCTCGAGGATCAAACTGGCGACGGAAGATCCTTTCGCGTGCGCGTTTATCATGACGCCCGCGGCGTCGAGATCATGCGGGAAGTCATCATCGCCGGCATGGGCCACGCCTGGTCGGGCGGTCCGGCCGAGACGGAATATTCCGACCCCAAAGGCCCCGACGCCGCGTCACTATTCTGGTCATTCTTCGAAAATCGGACGATAAACGACCCGCCGGTGCGGAAACGGAAACCCGCGGCGTGCCGGGAGCGCTACGGTTCGAACTTCGCCCACCACTGGTGGCACCGGCGCATGAGCCGGGAGGAATACCGCTGCGATCCTTGGGGCTGGAGCTGGCGGCGCGGATACGACGGCGAATGGACCGCCGGCCGCTGTCCTTAGAGCGCCTTTGCAAGCGCCGCCTTCACCTCCGCCATCGACTGGGGGCGATCCGACGGTGACTTGGCCATCATCTTGAGAATGAGCGCATCCAGGGTGTCCGGGACGGTTGGATTAAGATTGCGAGGCGCGGGCGGTTCCTTGCTGAGAACCTGAGCAACCACGGCGCGGCTATCGCCCTTGAAGGGCATCGTGCCGGTGCTCATAAGATAAAGTGACACCCCCAGCGCATAGATGTCGGCGCGCTCATCCATCTCGTCTCCGTTAGCCTGCTCCGGACTCATCAGCGCCGGTGAATCCCGACCGTTGTCGAATTGCCCGTCTTCGCTCGGCGCGGCCAAATTGGCGGTGCCGAAGTTGCTTATCTTGCACCGGCTCTTGCTGTCCACGAGCACGTTACCCGGACTCAAGTTTCGGTGTATCACGCCGGTTTTGTGGGCATAGCCTAGGGCGTCCGCCATTTCCAATCCACGCCGCACCGTTTCTTCCACTGAGAGCGGACCGTTGGAAAGTCGCTGCTCCAGGCTTTCCCCATCCACCAGCTCCATGGCAATCCAGGAATTCCCCGCCTCCTCGATGAAGTCGAACACCTGGATGATGTTCGGGTGCGCCAGTCGCGCCAGCACGTGCGCTTGCTTGCGGAAACGGTCTAACGTTTCCGCTTCCCCCCGTCGGTGGGTAAAGAGCTGCTTCAAGGCCACGGCCCGGTCGAGGCGGACATCGCGGGCCCGGTACAGGATCCCGGTGGTTCCCCGGGCGAATTCTTCCTCGAGAACGTAGCGCCCGTCCGGGCCAACCGCCGCGGTGGGCAGCTCCGAAGGGCGCAGCGCCAGAAGCATACGCCGGAACCAGGGCTTGGACTCGCGGATCTTGCTTGCGACCCAGTCTGAAAGCCTGGTCGCGCGGATCTTGAGACGCTGGACGACCGGATGATATCGAAGTGATGTCATGTGGATCAGCGGTGAATCGTTCGAAGTCCCATAATCGGATTCAGGCAACTGTCATCAGTCGGAACGCTCCAATCCGCGCCAAAGCGTTCGATGCACTTGAATATAGCCGTCGGCAAGGTATTTGACTCGGTCTTTAGCACGTCGATGGACTTCGGGGAGATTGTGAAATGGCACCGCCGCCCACGCGTGATGCTCCGCATGGTAAGGCATGTTCCAGCTGAGCAGTCGCACCACAGGGTTGGAAACCGTGGTTCTAGTGTTGACCAGCATATCCGGCACGTGCGGACAGCCGGTGTGCTCCGCGAGCAGAAACGCGCGCAGAAGAGGCTGGCCCAGCATCACCGGAACGACCCAGTAGACAAGCAGCGCGCTGCTGTGCGCGGTCACAGAGGCCGCAGCCGCGACCGCGTAAAGCGCCAGATGCGGGCGAGCCTCGTTCACGATCAGCGCGCGCTTTCTATCGGGGATAAAAGTTTCTGTCACGATATTCCGCGCGTGGCGAGTCAGCGTGGTCACCCGCTCGCGCCAGTACGGCAGCCCGGAAAGGAGCAGCAGATATTGGCCGATGGTTTCGGGTTTTTCGACGCTCAGCTCCGGATCGCGTTCCGGGTCCTGCGTGTATCGATGATGCTCGAGATGAAAGCTGCGGAAATATTCCCTCGGCAGCAGCAACACGAAACCGCATACGGAAGCCACGGCGTCGTTGAGCCAGCGGCTTTTGAACGCGGTGCCGTGGATACACTCATGAAGAGGCGAAAACAGAAAGGTTAACACCACGGCGTGGACGACAATTGCGCCAAGCGACCAGACGGTGCCCAGGGTGAATGAAAGCAACGCGCTCGTGCACGCCAGCATGCCCAAATGGATCGAGAGGCGCAGGAGTCCCTTTGCATTCGAACGCCGAAACAAAGGTTCAGGCACGACGGGTTTCTCGCCTTTTTCGAGGCGGGAATCTTTGCTGTATAGAACGGGGGCACTCGCGGTCATGGGCGCAATGATAGATCGCCACGCGAGGGTTCGCCGCGACGGCTTTGGTGATGCTTCGAAGGCTCGATCCTGACGTCTCAGCGCCGTCGTCTTCTTCTGCCCGCGCGCTGCTCGGGTTTCTCGTAGGCCAGGGCGTCCAGGACCTTGAGCGCTTTGGCGCCGTCCGAGATTTCGCCCAAGCGCGATTCCACCTGCTCAAGCGTCGGTCGCGCCCCTGGGGTGTGGCTGTCCAGCGCCTTGCGCATGGCAAGGATGTGAGCCGGCGTGGTGCCGCAGCAGCCGCCGATGATGCGCGCGCCGGCGTCGAAGGCGAGCCTGGCGTAGTCCGCCATCAGCTTCGGCGTGCCGGTGTAGCAGATCTCGCCGTCTTCGAACACCGGGATGCCACAGTTCGCTTTCGCTACTACTACGGCATCGTTGAGCGCGTCGTCATCGATACTGAGCAGTCCCGCCAGCAGATCCGGAGCTCCTACGCCGCAGTTGGCGCCGAAGGCCAGCGGCGGCTCGGTGGACTCCCGGCAGATTTTCGCCAACTCCGCCGGGGAAAGCCCCATCATGGTTTTTCCGTTGGTATCGAAGCTCAAGGTACATACCAACGGCAGCCCCGTTACCCGGCCCCCCGCCAGCGCGGCCTCCAGCTCTTCCTTTGACGACATGGTTTCGATCCAGAGAACGTCTACGCCGCCCTCGGCGAGCGCCCTTGCCTGCTCGGCGAAAACTTCCGCGCCTTGTTCGTGACTTAGTGGGCCGAGCGGAGCGAACAGCTCCCCGGTGGGCCCCATGGACCCCGCAACGACCACGCGCCGGCCGCTGGCGTCGACGGCACGCCGCGCGACCAGTGCCGCCGCCGTGTTGAGCTCCGCCACGCGATCTTCTGAATCGTGCAGCTTGAGACGGCAACGGTTTCCGCCAAAGCTGTTGGTGAGCACCAGATCCGAGCCGGAATCAACGAAGCTCTGGTGCAGATCGGCGACCTTCTCGGGGGCTTCCACGTTCCACAGCTCCGGCGCACCGCCGGTGGGCAAACCCATGGCGAAGAGGTTTGTGCCGGTGGCGCCGTCGGCGAGGAGGAAGGGTTTCTGCTGCAAAAGCTCTGCGAGTAAGTTAGACATGAGGGTGGGTACGATGCTGCATTACGGGATTCTGAACGAAATTCGAGGCGCGAGCGAGTTTGCTTGAACAACCGTGGTTCGAGCCGTTAAGAAAACGTCTTCCGTCACCCCCGATAAGTTCTTGGAGATGCGGGTCTGTCATGCTGAAAAATGCGTCCTGGGCTATGACGCCTGCGCATACGCGGAAGTCGCTGCCTGAGCAGACCCCGAAACGGCCTCCCGGAATACTCGCTCCGGGTGGTAGTCTGCTCCTGGAGTCTGGAGGCAAGTGCAATGAGCGAGCGAAGAGCACGCGGGCGGGGCCGCGAAAGCGCCCGCGATGCGCGACGGGCCGCGCGGGCCAAAGCCACGTCGGCTCGGGCCGTACCCTACATTACCCGCAACGTGCCCGTTTATGAGGTCTTGAGCCAGGAAGGCCTCGAGATCATCGAAAACAACACCGACACCATACTCCAGGAGATTGGCATCGAGTTCCGCGATGATGCGGACGCGCTGCGCACGTGGAAAGATGCCGGCGCTGACGTCAACGGGCAGCGGGTGCGGTTTCCGAAAGGCATGTGCCGCTCGATTATTCAGGAAAGTGCACCGCCCGAGTACGTGCAGCACGCCCGCAATCCGGCGCGCAGCGTGCGCATCGGCGGTAAGTACACGGTGCTGGTGCCGGCCTACGGCCCGCCCTTCATTCGCAATCTCGACGAAGGCCGCCGCTACGCCACCATCGAAGACTTCCGCAACTTCGTCAAGCTCACCTACCTGTCAGCGTCTCTGCACCACTCGGGCGGAACGCTTTGCGAGCCCGTGGACCT
>JBFIYQ010000193.1:0-5589 GCA_041605275.1 Gammaproteobacteria bacterium | reverse complement strand
CGCTCTCGATGGCAAGCGCAAGCGCCCAGAAGTGGGTGGGCAGAAACAGTGTCAACAAGATCCCTGACGTGCGATGAACGACGAAAGCCCAGTAGCTCGCGTGCCGATTAGATGCGCGCGGGATGATTTTCACGTTTGCAACCCGTACAGGCCGAAGGCGGTGCGCAGTCCCATGATTAAGATGGTCAGCAGCGCCGCCGCGCTGACAACGTCAGCGGCGCGCGGCGGAATCGGAGTGCTCTCCAACAGGATGGTGCGGACTCCGATGGGCGCGTGGATTGCCGCGGCCAGCACAAAGATCACGTAAAAACTCAGCCAGACCGTGTTGCCCTGCACTCTGGCAATTATCTCGGCCGCAGTGAGATCGCCGCGCACGGCGTAGATCACGGTGGCGAGATGAGCGATGACCGCCACCGCCAGTACCGCGGCGCTGGCCCGCTGTGCGATCCACATCCAGACCTGAACACGCGCGCTCACAGCGCGCCCTTGAGCGCCGCCGTAGCGGACGCGCGTTTCAGACCGGCGATGGAGGCCGTGGGGTTCAAATGCTTGGGGCACCATTGGCGACAACTCTGGTGAGAGTGGCAGGCGTGACACCCGGCGTCGCCCGCAACCGCCATAAGCCGGTCAGCGTTGCCCGCATCTCGAACGTCGTTGACCAGAGACCAGGCGCGGTTCAGCGCAGCGGGCCCTAGATAATCCCGGTTCCACGCCACCACGTCGCAGGCGGAGTAACAGATGCCGCAGCCAATGCATTCGATGGCGGCGTCGGCGTTTAGTCTTTCGGGTGACTCGGGTTCGACCCGGAAAAATTCTTCTTCAGGCTCTGCGGGCGGCTGGAACGCGCCCTTGGCCCGGGCGAGCTTGTCAAAGAACTCGCTCATGTCCACGGCAAGATCTTTGATCACTTTCAAATTTCGTAGCGGCTCGAGCTCGAGGCGATGGTTCCTGGCGACCCGGGCCACACGCGTGCGGCAGGTCCAGCGCGGAATGCCGTTCACGGTCATTGCGCAAGAGCCGCACATACCGACCCGGCAGGCAAAACGGTAGGAAAGCGTCGGGTCGAGCTTTCGCTGAATGTAAGTCACCGCGTCCAGTACCGTCTGATTGTCCCGCCGGGGAACGTCGTACTGGACGAAGCTTCCTTTTTCGGCGCCGCGCCAGACGGAGACGGTGAGAGTGGCTTCGTTCGTCATCGTTGCGTGTGTCGCTGTCGCCTGTTGTAGGAGCGCCCTTGTGCGCGAACTTCTATAGACGCTCTGGAAGGTTCGCCCGCAAGCGGGCTCCTACATTGCTTGTTGGCGGGCAAAGTTAAGCCAGCCCTACGCGATTAAGCGCCCACGATCTGCCAATTGACATTTTCCCACTGCGAAGGCGACTTCGATATCAGGCGCTCTGGTAAAGCTTCGTCATCACGAACTCGCGGTGGCCGAGTGCTTCCGCGCAGGTGAGACGGCCGTTGCAGGTGCGGACGACGATGTCGATCAGCGCGTCGCCGGCCTCGTCGTAGTTCATTTCCCGGCGCAGTATTCCGGAGACGTCCAGATCGATGTGCTCGCTCATCTCCCGCGCCGTTCGCGGGTTCGCCGTCAGCTTGATCACCGGCTCGATCGGGTTGCCGATGACGTTGCCCTGCCCGGTGGGGAATACATGTACGGTGAATCCGGCGGCAGCCTGCAGCGTGACGCACTCCGCGGCCGCGGATGACGTGTCCATAAAATAAAGCCCGGGTCCTTTGCGCGGCGCCTCGGCCGGTTTGAGCACGTCGATGTACTTGGTTTTCTTACCGATTTTTTCCAGGTTGCCGAAAGCTTTCTCCTCGATGGTCGTGAGACCCCCCTCGATGTTCCCCTTGGTGGGTTGGCTTTCGGAAAGGTCGCTGGTTTTGTGGCGCTCGATGACTTCCTGATAGGCGTTGAAGGTATCCATGAACTTTTTGCCCACGGCCTTAGAGGCAGCGCGGGACATGCACACCTCCTCCGCGCCGGTAATCTCGGAAGTCTCGCCAAAACACTGCAGCACGCCCACGGGATCCAGCTTGTCCACCAGGTTGCCCACCGTCGGATTGGCGCCGAGGCCGGAAGTCGTGTCGGACTCACCGCATTTGTGGGATATCCATAGATCGGATACGCGGCACTCTTCGCGCCTGAGCTCCGACGCCCACTGGGCATATCTCTGCGCCACCCTGGAGGCGGCCTCGATGGTCTTTAAATCGCCATTGCGTTCAATAGCGAAACCCTGCACCGGCTTGCCGGTGCGGGCGATGCCGTCCACTACCCGTTTGGTCCACCCGGGCTCGATACCGATGACCACGCAGGCGGCGACATTGGGGTTACTGCCGGTTCCAATCAAAGTGCGAAAGTGGAGTTCCAGATCCTCGCCGAACTGAAGCCGTCCGTAGTGATGGGGCAGCGCCAGGGTGCCTTTGATGTTATTGGCTACCGCCTCGCAGGCGGCGTTGGAGAGATCGTCCAGCGGCAGAATCACCACGTGGTTGCGGATCCCGACGCGGCCATTTTCGCGACGGTAGCCGAAGAACTTCAAATCCTGGTAACCGTTCCGCCTTCTGGCGCCCGTTTTTTTCGATGCCGCACGCGCGCCCTTCTTTGATACTTTTTTCTTGGTCTTGGCTGCTCGCTTCGCGCTCATGTTCACCACCTCTTGGTCTTGGTGTTGTGGACGTGCACGTGGTCGCCTTTTTTGATTGCTGCGATAGTGCGGCCGATGTCGTGTCCGTATTTCTGTATTGTCGCGCCTTTCTTGATATCCATGAGCGCGACCTTGTGTCCAATGGGAATAACGTCACGGGCCGTCACCGTAATGGTCTCGTCGGTGTCCATCACCCAGCCAGTGAGCTTTTGTCCTTTTTTGATGTCCTCCACCACCGCCACGCCCACCGAATCCTGATGATTGTGCACAAGGAAATGCGGGTTTTTTGTCGTCTTATTCACGCTGGCTCCTTTCCGATTCCTGAATACAGAATCTTTTGCCGGATATGATACATAAGTACGAAGTCGGTCGCCGCGCGCTGCAACCCGTTCGAATCGGCGAGACGGTCGATGACCGGTCTCGAACCGGGCCGGCTCGAATTCAACCCGCAGGGTTGGCGCCCGCCGCCGAGACCGTCACCGGCGTCGGCTCGGGCAGAGGCAATCCCAGCTCATGCATCACCGCGCGAAGGCGGTCCGGATAGTCGGTGATAATGCCGTCGACGCCGACTGCGATCAGCGCCTTCATTTGCTCCGCATCATTGACCGTCCAGACGATGACCTTTAGGCCAAGACGGTGGGCTTCGTCCACCAGCGCCGCGTTTACCTCCCCGAAGTAAGGTGACCAGATTGCGCAGCCCGACGCTTTAACCATGCGCGGCACGGACCCGCCGAAATCGTTCACGTCCATTCCCGTCCAAGAAGACGCCTCGCCGGCGCCGCGACCAACGTTGTCCAGCCAGCTCTGCTCGGAGGTCAGGCATGCGGTGGCAATCTCGGGGGCGATGGCGTGAACGTGGGCGAGGCTGCGCCAGTAAAAGGACTGAATTACGGTGCGCTCGGCGATACCGGCCGCTCGCGCCGTTTCCACCAGGCGTTCGGCGAATGCTTCGGGGGCAAACGTGAGCGCCGCGCCGTCGGGCCGGACCTTGGTTTCGATGTTGAAGCGAAGGGTTCCGTTGCCCGTGGACGCCACCAGGGCGGCGACCTCTTCCAGGGTGGGTATGGGCGTGCCGTCCACCGGCGTTTGATCGGGGAATCGCTTGGCGTAGTCCGAGTCCGGACGGATTCTTCCTACGTCAAAACGCTTGATCTCGGAAAGCGGGAGTGCGGCAATGACCGGTCCCGGCGGCGTAATCCAGGCGCCGTTGGCGCTGCGGGTGAACTCGGAACTGAGCTGCGGATCGTGGCTCACGACCACGACACCATCGGCGGTTACCGCGGTATCGAGCTCGAGCACGTCAACGCCAATGGAAATGGCCTTGGCGAAAGCGGGCAAAGTATTCTCGGGCATCAGGCCCCGCGCGCCCCTGTGTCCCTGAATTTCCACTCCCGGCAGGCTCTCAGTCCAGGTGAAAATCAGCAGCGCGGCGGCGACCGCTGCTGAGATCCGAATCGCGCATAAAACCCGCATACAGTCTAGTGCTCCTCATCAATCAAAGCGCATCACTTCAGAGCAAAGAAAATCCAAACGATTCCGCGGAGCAGGTAATACGCCAGTACGTAGCACACGGGCAGGCCCAGAAGGTAAACAAGCAACCCGGTCATGTCGATGCGGGAGAAAAAGTCCGTGGCAACGAATGCGTAAATCCACCACAGGACTACCGCGCCGATTCCAGCCCGGTGACAGGCGGCGATGAGCTGAGGAGATGGTCCGCGAGGCGGTTTGGGCTGAGAGGGCATTGCTTTCAACGCGAGCTCTCAACGCGTGGAGTCCAGATCCGCGCAAAGACCGCAGGCCTCGATACCGGCAATTGCGCAGGCCTCGTCGTCCTCGGAGGCCGCGCCAGCCACGCCGACAGCGCCCAGCAGATGACCTTCGTGGTCCCTGATCAGGACGCCGCCCGGGAGCGGAACAATCCGCTCCCGTGACTCCCCGCCCATGGCGGTGATGAAGCCGCGCTGCAGAGCGTCCCCGGAGTAACGTTGGGCAAAGTGCCGGGAGCTCGCGCCCAGCGCCAGCGCACCCCAGGCCTTGGCCTGACACACGGTGGCGCGCAGGAACGCGACTCCGTCCTGGCGCTGCATCGCCTTGAGATGTCCGCCCGCATCGAGCACCGCCACGCTCAAAGGCGGCAGCTTGAGCTCTCGGGCTTTGGTCAGGGCACCTTCGACGACGGTCTCGGCCTGGGATAAGCTGATGCTCATTGATAGACAGTAGCAGTGGCTCAATCGGGCAACGGGTCCAGGTTAATATAACAAGCTTCCTGCTGATCCAACGATACGCCGCCTGGTTAATCCGTGAGTTGATGCATGCCCCAGGTCGTATTCACCGAAAACCTCAAGCGCCACGTGGACTGCGCTCCGGCGCAGGTAGGGGGCGAAACCGTCGGCGAGGCGCTGGGGCAGGTGTTCGAGAGTAACCCGAGACTCGGGCGTTACGTGCTCGACGATCAGGGTGCGCTTCGAAAGCACATGCTGGTGTTCGTCGACGGTTTGCCGGCAAAGGACCGAATCAGGCTTTCGGATCCGGTCGAAGCAAGCAGCGAAATTTTTGTCATGCAAGCGCTGAGCGGCGGCTAAAACCGATTTCAGAAGCTGTGCATTGCGATACGGCGTTAAAAACAGGCTCAAAATGTTCAGTTACTGAAGTGTAAACTTCGCGAATCAAGCCTGTTTTCGCCTTGCCTCGGGATTGTCCAGCGCGGATACGCTGCCTGAGCCGGGTTTTAAAGGAATTAACAATGACCAATAAACTTCTTGTGGCAACGCGCAAAGGATTGTTCTCGGTGGAACGCAAGAAAGAGTGGCGAATCACCGGAGTAAATTTCCTCGGTGACAACTGTTCCGCAGTGCTGGCGAGTCCCGTCGACGGAACGATGCTGGCAGCGCTGGACCACGGTCACTTCGGCGCCAAGCTCCATCGCTCCACTGACGGCGG
>JBFIYQ010000192.1:0-5596 GCA_041605275.1 Gammaproteobacteria bacterium | reverse complement strand
TCTTCGCCGTGATCCGGCGACAGCACACCACCGTCCCCGCCACCGCGGCCATGGTCCAGCCGTGGCCCCAGCCATTGCAGTGAAACATCGGCACCGTGTAGAGGTAACGCGGGTTGGCCGGCAGCGACCACGCGGCGATGGTGCCGAGACTCATCAGGTAAGCGCCGCGGTGATGGTAAACGACACCCTTCGGGCGCCCGCTGGTGCCCGAGGTGTAGTTGAGCGCGATGGCCTGCCACTCGTCGTCGGGCAGCCGCCATTCAAATTTCGGGTCGCCGGACTGAAGCAGCTCCTCGTAACCCAGTTCACCGAGGAGTGCGCCCTCCCCGGGGCCAAGCTCGGCCTGCTCGTCCACCAGATCGATCACCGGCGGCGCATCGTTTCCGCGCATGGCGAGTGCCTCGGAGACCACCGGGGAAAACTGGGTATCGCTGATCAACAACTGTGAGTCGCCGTGCTCCAGGATGTAGGCGACGGTGTCGGCGTCGAGTCGGGTGTTGATGGTGTTCAGCACCGCCCCCGCCATCGGCACGCCGAAGTGCGCCTCCAGGAGCTCCGGCGTATTGGCGGCCATGATCGATACCGTATCGCCCTTGCCGATGCCGCGCGCGGCGAGCGCGGAGGCGAGGCGCACCGCGCGCTCGTAAAGCCCGCGCCAGCCGTAGCGGCGCTCCCCGTAGATCACCGCGGTATGTTCGGGAAAAACGTTGCGCGCCCGGCGGATGAACGAAAGGGGCGACAGCGGCACGTGGTTGGCCGCGTTTCGCGGCAGTGCGTTTTCAAACTGTTTAAGCGCCATCGGTCGTATTGCCTCTTGTTTCAGCTCGTGGACTGCTCGAAAGGCAGCGGCGACACCGTCGCCGATCGGGGTTTGTCGGGGGTCATCACTTGCACCCGATTGCCCGGCGTCCAGTGCTCGCGGTCGATCATGGCGAGCGCCACCCCGCAGCCGAGGTCGGGTGACATGGCGGCGGAAGTCACGCGGCCTATCTGCACGCCGTCCGCGTGCACCGGCCACGGTTGCTGACAGCGAGGCATCGCTTTCGCTTCGACGCGCAGGCCCATGATGCGCCGCGCCGGTCCGGTCTCGGCGATACGTTCAAGCGCCCCGCGGGCCATGAACTCGATGGGCCGATCCAGGTTGCAGTAAGCGTCGAGCCCGCATTCGAAGGGATTGCTCTCGCGGGTCATGTCGCTGCCATACGAAAGCAGACCGCCCTCGATGCGCTCGATTACGTTCGGGGAACCTGGACCGACCTCGAGGTCCTGGCCTGCATCCCAAAGGGCGTCCCACAGTTCGACTCCCAGCGAAGGCTGATCGAGATAGATTTCGAAGCCGCCCTGCTTGCTCCACCCGGAACGCGCGACGATGAGCGGGTGGCCACGGAAATCGAGCGGCTCGAAGCGAAAAAACTTTATACTTCGCACCGATTCGCCGAACACCCGCGCGGCAAGGTCATCGGACTTCGGCCCCTGAATGGCGAGGGGCGCGACGTCCGGTTCCTCGATGGTGACGTCGAGGCCAAGCCCGAAAGCGAGTCCTTTCGCCCACAAATACACGTCCGAATCGGAGATGGAGAGCCAGAAGCGGTCCTCCGCGAGCTTGAGCACCACCGGATCGTTGACCATACCCCCAGCTTCATCGACCAGCGGCGCGTAAAGACAGCGGCCGACGCTGGCCCGCGACAAATCCCGCGGCGTCATCAGCTGCACCAGGCGCGCCGCGTCCGGGCCGCGGATTTCGACCTGGCGCTCGCAGGCGACGTCCCATAGCTGGACGTGAAGCTTTAAGTGCCGGTAGTCATCCTCCAGGGAGCGGAAAACGGTCGGGAGCAGGGTATGGTTATATACGGTGTACCCCTGGACCCCGGCCGCTTCGACCCGCGGCGTATACGGCGTGCTGCGCGTGCGCGGGTTGATGGTGAGCTCTGGTGCGGACATCGGCCGTCCTTTCATTTGAACTTCGCGAATGTTATCAGCCGGAAGTGCCGTCGCGGCTCAGACCAGTTGATGGCGCAGATCTCGGCGCTCCGGCCGGGGAAATCACAAACCCGCCCGAAGGCGCGCACGCAAGGCTAGCTGGACAGGGCGATGCTCACCGCCGGCTGGGCCAGGTGCAGCCGGATCCCCGCCGCGGAGATGGAGCCGGTCTCCATCACCGCCTTGAAGACTTCCAGCTGGCGCAGCTTTAGGTGCATGAATCTCTTGAAAATTATGAGACAGGTAATTAAACGCCATTTATAGTCCCACGGGCAATGGGCACCGGTCCGCGGTACCCTTTTCTGGGGTGCTCACAAGGCCTTCAAGCGAAGAAGACAATACGCAACGATGGTTGTGGGTGATGCCTGAGCGAAATTGATCGTCTGGGCTGAAGAAGACGGCGGCTCTGAACTCTTTTTCTTCGCTGATTTTCGTCCCGGCAAACCCTTCGACGAGCAGGAGGATTTCAGATGGCGCTCTCCGTCATCGGCGCTGGGTTCGGACGCACCGGCACCGAATCGATGAAACTTGCGCTGGAGCAGCTGGGCTTGGGCCCCTGCCATCACATGAAGGAGGTGCTGGCGAATCCCGAGCAGCTCAGCCTTTGGCGCGCCATCGCCCGCGGCGAAAAGGCGGACTGGGAGGCTGCGTTCGCTAATTACCGCTCATCCATCGACTGGCCGTCGGCGTTCTTCTGGCGCGAGCTGAGCGAGGTCTACCCGGAGGCAAAAATCATCCTCACCGTGCGCTCCTCCGAGAGCTGGCACAAAAGCATGAGCAACACCATTTTCAAGGTGCTGGATGCGAGCACGGATCCGGACTCCATCGGATTGACGCTGCTGAAGCAACGCGTCTTCGGCGGCAATTACCACGATCCCGACCACGCCATTGCGGTCTACGAGCAGAACAACGCCGAAGTTAAGGCGGCGTTCGATGAGGACCGGTTGCTCGTTTATCAACTCGGCGACGGCTGGGAACCCTTGTGCCGCTTTCTGGAGATGCCGGTCCCGGACGTGCCCTTTCCGCGGAGCAACTCCACCGCGGAGTTCACCGCAATGATGGAAGCATTGAATACCCGCCCCTGAAGCCCGGCCGTTGGCTTGTTCCGGAGCACCGTTTCACGGTGAAATTGTTTCGTGGATCTCGTTAAGTCCCGCCTTAATTAACCCATCTTCTTGATTTCTTTGACAGCGCAAGACGTTAAGTTTTTTTGAGATCCGGATGGAGGTCGCTGTCAAGATCTCTGCCTCTTGAATTTACCGCGCTTCGGTACAAACATTTTCATCATGGAGAAGATGACGACATTTTCCCGGCCGCAATCTCCCGCGGAAGAAGCTGCCAACAGCTTGAGCCACGGCATTGCTTTCCTTGCCGCGGTGGCGGCGCTGCCGGTGCTCGTGTTCCAAGCCGCGGCTTACGGCAGCGCCGCGGACGTTGTCGGCGCCAGCGTGTTCGGCGCCACCATGGTGCTCCTGTATCTCGTTTCGACGCTCTACCATGCCTTCCCCGCCGGCGCGGTCAAGCGGGTGTTTTTAATCCTGGATCACAGCGCTATCTATCTGTTGATTGCGGGGACCTACACCCCGTTTGCCCTCGGTGTCCTGAGCGGCGCCTGGGGCTGGAGCCTGTTTGGCGTCGTCTGGGGACTGGCGCTTTCTGGAGTGGTCTTCAAAGGCGTCTTCGGCACCCGATACCCGGTGCTCTCGACGGGTCTCTACCTGCTCATGGGCTGGTTAGTGCTGATTGCCGCAAAAACCCTGGTGGAAAATATCCCTCCCTCAGGACTGCTCTGGCTGCTGGCGGGCGGCATCGCCTACACGTTGGGGGTGGTGTTCTTCGCCCTGGACGAGCGGGTGCGCTTCGCGCACTTCGTCTGGCATTTGTTCGTCATCGCCGGAACCGCCTGTCATTTCATCGCGGTGCTGCGATACGCCACCTGATCAGAAGAGGGGACGCAATTATTTTCTACACGCGGCGGCGGTCTTCAGGCCGCCGTTTCTTATTGGCTCTTTCAGTCCGTGTCCAGCCAGGATCCCGGCGGCAGCGGCGCGGCGCCGAGCACGATCTCCACGCCCGCGACCAGCACCTCACCGTTGCCGGTGCGGACCTTCTCCAGCGGAACGGCGAGCTCCGGATAGGGCGAGCCGTCGAGACGCTCATCGCCCTGAAAGAAGATGAGCGAGATGAGTCGCGGGTGATCGGGGTGGGTCACCGCGATATGAATGTGCCGTGGCGCGAACGTCGAGTTGTAGCGCGCCATCTCGATATGACCCGGCAGCACCGTCCTGATGCCGAAGCGACCGTCCGCGCTGGTGCGCTGGGCCGATCGATAGCGCGATTCATCCACGCCGCCGCTGGTATCCGCATGCCACAGCTCCACCAGCGCATCGGCCACCGGCTGTCCCTTACGGTCCAACACTCTGCCCTGGAGCTTGAGCCGCTCGCCCTTATCCCCCTCCTGCCACAGATCCGCAGTCTCCGGCGCCCCCGGCAGATAGAAAAGGCCGATGCTGGTCTGGGTGGTCGGCTGGCGTTGAGCGTAGGCGTTGAGTGCGCCAATCATCGTGCATATCAGCCCGATGACCATCCAATATCCTCGATTACGACGCATCAGCGCTCCAGCGGGGGAAAACGAGAGGACCAAATATTAAGGAAAAAGAGAAAATGTCTCTAATTAACAGATAGATACGTGAATTACGTTCGCTCCTGCCTCCACCATCGTCCGGTGATTTTACCCGGCCCATTTCCTTTCCATATGCCATTTCTCCCCGGCTGCGGCGCCCGCCGATCTGTCTAACTTTGACTATTATCTAATCAATTGTTTATCGAATCTCGAGGAAGTATCCCAATGGCTGGTCGCTCGAAAATCCTGTTGCTAGAAGGCGACCAGGCGGTCGCAATGTCGGTCGCGGCTGCGATCCGGGAAATGGACTGTGACTTCCTGCTCGCAGGCGATGCCGTCTCGGCGCTCACAGTTACACGCAACGCGAAACCCGACTTGATGGTCGTGAGCGGCGACCTGCCGGGCGGTGGGGGACTGGTCGCGCTTAAGCGTATCCGAACCTGCGTACATACCGCAGTCATCCCCATCATCGCCATCAGCGCGGGGTCACAGAAGCAGCAACTTCTGGCCGCAGGCGCTCAGGAATGCCTCGACAAACCCGTCGATCTTGCGCGGCTACGTTCAGCCATGAAGAAGCACCTTGCCGGCGAGTTGACCGTCACGGAGGCCCCCGCGGAAGCCGTTCGTGATCCCGAGCGCATGGCGGAGCTCAAGGACACCGGACTGCTGGACAGCGCCCCTGAAAAGACCTTCGACCGGTTGACCCTGCTGGCCTCGAAGCTGCTGGGCACACCGGTCGCGCTCATGTCCCTGGTGGACAAGGACCGCCAGTTCTTCAAAAGCCATACCGGACTCGGCGAACCCTGGGCCACAAAACGGCAGACTCCGCTTTCCCATTCGTTTTGCCAGTGGGTGGTTGCGGGCAACGAGCATCTTGCCGTCAGCGATGCGCGCGAGCACCCGCTGCTGCGCGAAAACCTCGCCATTAAAAATCTCGGCGTGATTGCCTACGCCGGGGTACCCCTGTCAGCGGGCCGCAACAAAGCGATCGGC
>JBFIYQ010000191.1:0-5597 GCA_041605275.1 Gammaproteobacteria bacterium | reverse complement strand
GTATTCCACCAGTTCCGCGTAGTCGCTTTCCAGGGCGTTGCTCTCTTCCTCGAGGTCGGAAACGTCCAGCCGGGTGAACTCCGAAAGATCCGTCAGAACCTCGCGTACATCCTCTGAGGTGGACACTGATTCGTCCAGCCCGCCAACGGCGAGCCCGTACAGAAAGCCCCTGCACCAGCGGGCGAGAGCCTCGCCGCGCTTCACCAGCGGCGCTTCGTCGTCCGGAAGCATGGGTTCGAACTCGAACTGTTGACCTTCCAGCTGCCGTTCGGTTTCAAGGCGGGCGGAGCGCAGCATCTTGGTGCAGCGCGCCGACTCCGGGCCAGCCGACTCACCCGGCTCAAAAACCTCTTTCAGCCAACGCTCCTCGGGGAATCGCCTGTTCGCGCAAAGCAAACCACAGAGCACCCCGTGACACTCGGAGGCGTCGATGGCGGCATGGGCGCGCTCCAGCGCTTCACGGCAGGCGACGTAGTCGACGGTCATCAAAAGCGTGATACTTGCGCAAGCATTCGTGCGCGTGTTGGGGCTGATCTTTGCGCCGCGAGGCAGGTTCGCCGAAACGGCGCGGCTATGCTATCACCCATGGGCGCCGCGCCAAAAGCAACGCCGCGCCGCGGTCCCCCATTGACCGATTCTGCCCGGCCTCCTATAGTTAAGTCCGATTGTTGCGGCAAAACCACAATTAATCGGTGCAACCCATTGACACCGAACGACTCGCAAGACGGCACATCACCGATGGAAGAGTTAAGTCTCCGCGCGCTCGAAGCACGACTGGATGAGCTGATCCGTGCGTGCGAGGAGTTGACCGACGAAAATCGGGCGCTGCGCGACCAGCAGGCCCATCTGATGGCGGAGAGAGCCGCGCTGATCGAGAAGTCCGAACTGGCGCGGTCGCGGGTCGAAGCCATGATTGCGAGACTAAAGGCGATGGAAATTGGCGCATGAGTGAATCCGTTCCGGTCAACGTCCAGATTCTGGACAAGGAATACATGATTTCTTGCCCGCTGGAGGAAAAAGACGCGTTACTTCAGTCTGCCAAGGTGTTGAACGACCGCATGCGCGAAGTGCGCGACGGCGGAAAAGTCCTTGGTACTGAACGAATTGCGGTGATGGCCGCGCTCAACATCGTTCATGAGTTCTTGCGTCACCAGAACACTCACGAAGCCGCGGTCGCTGCGATTCAACAAGACGTAACTCGACTGGAAGAAACATTTAGTGGCGCGATCAGTCGACGGCACGTTCCCGAAGCGGTAGACTGAGCTTCGACGTCCCCTGAGGTGTTCGCCAGCGCGCCCAGTAACCGCTTGAGCCTAACTTAATACCCAAGGGAGCTGAACACGGGGTTGTTGAGCAAGTCCGCGGCTGGTGCAAGCGGAAAGCCTGATACGCCGTGCGAAGTTCCCCTTCTGAACCAAACCTGGTTCAAGGGTCGCGGCGCGTAGCGGCACCCCGGAGGGCGTCCCCAGTTAAAACGCCCTCACCGTCTGTTCCGCACCGCAGGTCTCCACATCCTGTCACTTGATTTCGTCCGGCAGCTTATCCACCCATCCGGATCGCGCTACCGCTCGCGAGCGCGGGGCGCTGCGTCGTGAGATGCGCGCGCGGCGTCGCGCCCTCGAACCCGTCGAGCACCAGCGCCGCTCGGACACGCTTTGCCGCAGGCTGTTGTCCGAGCCCTTGTTCCTGCGCGCGGATCGGTTCGCCGCCTATCTGAGTAATGACGCCGAACCCGATCTGGCGCCGCTGTTTCACCGCGCTTCGCTCATGGGAAAGCGCGCGTACCTTCCGTCGCTTCACGGCAAAAGCCTGTGGTTTTTGCCTTTTGATTCGAACTCGCCCATGGTTCAGAACCGATTCGGCATCGCCGAGCCAGGTTGCCACCCGGACAAGCGGGTCAAACCCTACGCGCTTGATCTGGTACTGGTTCCGCTGGTGGCTTTCGACCAAAGCGGATCGCGCCTGGGTATGGGCGGCGGTTTTTACGACCGCAGCTTTGCGTACCTGAACCGGAGGGTCAGCTGGCGGCGGCCGCGACTCATAGGCGTGGCGTTCGAGCTCCAGCGCGCCGACGAAATCCCGTCAAGACCCTGGGACGTACGTCTTGACGGTGTCGTCACCGAAAAAGGCTTTTACCCGACCAAAAAGGCAAACTGATGGCCTACTGGCTGATGAAATCGGAACCGGAGGAATTCAGCATCGACGATCTGGAATCGCGACCCGACCAGAGGGAACCCTGGGACGGCGTGCGTAACTACCAGGCGCGAAACATGCTGCGCGACGAGATGAAAGCGGGCGATCTGGCGTTCTTTTATCACTCCAATTGCGAAACGCCCGGCATCGCCGGCATCGTAAAAATCGCGCGCGAAGGATATCCGGACCCCACGGCATTCGATCCGGAAGACGATCACTACGATCCCAAAAGCGATCCGGACAATCCCCGGTGGTACCTGGTGGACGTGGAATTCGTGCGCAAGCTGAACCGGGTCATTCCGCTCACCGAGCTCAAGGCCGAGCCGGCGTTGGAAAATATGCCGCTCACGCGGCGCGGCAACCGTTTATCGGTGATGCCGGTGACGGAAAAAGAGTGGAAGCATATTCTAGGAATGGAGTGACGCCGGGCTGATCGAATTCTGATCAAGATGGGCATTTGCGCGCGATACCTTAGTACAGGCGCCTAAGGAAGGTTCGCTCGAGAGCGGGCTCCTGCGGGAGTCGCGATCCCCCGTCTTCAGCTCAGGAAAAGCCGGTAAGCCGTATTCTCCGATTCGTCGGCATAGGGGTAGCCAAGCTCGTCGAGAAACGACTGGAACTGGGCTCGCTCGGCATCTGGTACCTGCATGCCGACCAGCACGCGACCGTAGTCGGCACCGTGGTTGCGGTAATGGAATAGGGAAATGTTCCAATGCTCGCCCATTCTGGTCAAAAACCGCAGCAGCGCGCCGGGACGCTCAGGAAAATCGAAACGGTAGAGCACTTCATCGTTGTTGCTGTAGTTTCGCCCCCCTACCATGTAGCGCACGTGTATCTTCGCCATCTCGTTGTCGCTCATGTCGACGATGGGATAGTTTTTCTCCTTAAGCTGGCGAATCAGCGTGTTCTTGTCCGCCTCGCCCGAGCGCAGCTCCACGCCGACGAAGATGTGCGCTTCGCGGTCGTCGGCGTAACGGTAATTGAACTCGGTGATCGAGCGATGACCGATAACGTGGCAGAACTCCCGAAAGCTTCCGGGCCGCTCGGGGATGGTCACCGCGAGGATCGCCTCGCGGTGTTCACCGATTTCGGCCCGCTCAGCGATGTGCCTCAGCCGGTCGAAGTTGACATTGGCGCCGCAATCCACCGCCACGATGGTTTCTCCGCTGATCCCTTCGCGTTCCACATACCGCTTCATTCCAGCCACGCCCAGCGCACCGGCCGGCTCGGCGATGGAGCGGGTGTCCTCATAGATGTCCTTGATGGCGGCGCAGATTTCATCGGTGCTCACTAAGAGCACCTCGTCAACGCACTGCTGCGCAATCCGGAAAGGCTCTTCGCCCACCTGCTTCACCGCCACGCCGTCGGCGAATATACCTACCTGGTCGAGCACCACCCGCTCGCCTGCGGCCAGCGCGTCGTGCATGCTCGGGGCGTCCTCCGGCTCGACGCCAATGACTTTGATCTCGGGCCACAGCGACTTGACGTAAGAGGAGATTCCTGCGATCAGGCCGCCGCCGCCCACAGCGACGAAAATGGCATGGATTCTCTCACTATGCTGGCGCAGGATTTCCATGGCGATGGTGCCCTGTCCCGCGATGACGTCCGGGTCGTCAAAAGGGTGGACGTAAACCAGGCCGCGCTCCGCGCAAAGCTCCTCCGCGTGGGCCTTGGCTTCGTCGTAGGAGCTGCCGTGCAGCACGATCTCCGCGCCCAGGCTCTCCACCGCCTCAATCTTGATCCTCGGCGTCGTCTTGGGCATGACGATGAGCGCCTTGACCCCGAGCTTGGCTGCCGCCAGGGCAACCCCCTGGGCGTGATTTCCGGCGGAAGAGGCGATGACGCCTTTGGATCGCTCCTCGGGATTCAGCGCCGCGAGCTTGTTGTAGGCACCGCGCAGCTTGAAGGAAAACACCGGCTGCAGGTCCTCGCGCTTGAGCAGCACCCGGTTGCCCAGTCGTTTGGACAGCCTCGGCGCTTCTTCCAGCGGTGACTCCCGCGCCACGTCGTACACGCGGGCTCGCAAAATCCGCTCGACATACTCGCGGGGCGAGATTTTTGACCTGGCGGCCCGCGCTTTTTTCAGGTTTCCTAAAACCATCGGTTGATCGGGGTCGGTCCCTCGGGGAGCTCAGTGAAAGCCGCGTATAATAGCCGCTGCCATCAGCCATCACTAGGAGTTTCGACCATATGTCCCAGGACAATAAGAAAAAAGCGGTGGCCGAGGCCGCTCTAGAGTACGTCAGCCAGGGGGATATTGTCGGCGTGGGCACCGGCAGCACGGCAGAATTTTTCATCGATGCCCTGGCCGGAATCAAGGGCAAGATTGACGGGACGGTGGCGAGCTCTGAGGCCACGGCGAAACGACTCAAGTCCCACGGGATCCAGGTGCTGGACCTCAACGCCGTGAACGCGGTGCCGGTATACGTGGACGGCGCCGACGAGTCCACCCGCCATCGCCATTTGATCAAGGGCGGCGGTGGCGCTCTGACTCGGGAAAAAATCGTGGCCGCGGTGGCGGAAAAATTCGTCTGCATTGTTGACGACTCGAAGATGGTGGATCGCCTGGGCGCTTACCCGCTCCCGGTGGAGGTCATTCCGCTGGCGCGCAGCTACGTGGCGAGAAAGATTCGCGCCCTCGGGGGAACCCCCGATTGGCGCAAGGATTTCATCACCGACAACGGCAACGTCATTCTGGACGTGAAGAATCTGGATATTCTCGATCCGCCCGAGCTCGAAACCGAGCTCAACCAGATCACCGGCGTGGTCACCAACGGACTGTTTGCAAGACGCCCCGCCGACGTCCTCCTGATCGGCGGAGACGGCGGGGTCGACACGCTGTGAACCCGGCCGAGACTCTGCGCCGCGCGCTCGAGGGACGGCGAGCTTCCGAAGCGCCCAGCTCTTTGCCCCGTAAAGGCCGCGGCGCGGTGAAAAATGAGACCGGTCGCTACGAGGCCTTGAGCCGCGAGGCGTTCGACGACGGCTGGAGCACCCAGGACGAGGACCCGGTACCGCTTCGCACCACGCTTACGCCCGATTCGAGCCGGACCATCATCAGCCGCAATCAATCACCGGACATTCCCTTCGACTGCTCCATCAATCCCTACCGCGGCTGCGAGCATGGCTGCGTCTACTGTTACGCGCGACCGACCCACGCCTGGCTCGGTCTCTCTCCGGGACTCGATTTCGAAAGCAAGCTGTTTTACAAACCGGATGCTGCCGGACAGCTGCGGCGAGAACTCAGCGTCCCGAACTATCGCTGCACGACCATCGCGCTAGGCGCGAATACCGATCCCTATCAGCCGTCGGAACGCAGGCTCCAAATCACACGCTCGATTCTTGAGGTGCTATCCGAGTTCAATCACCCCGTCCGAATCGTCACCAAAGGTGCGCTGGTGGAG
>JBFIYQ010000190.1:0-5630 GCA_041605275.1 Gammaproteobacteria bacterium | reverse complement strand
GAGTCGGGATCGGCGGGGTCGCGTTGTACTTCCGGACGCTCGGGCAGCACCCAGCCCGGACCGCACTGGGACCAGGCGTCTTCCGCCGCCACCGCTTGCTGATTCGGCGTCAGCGCGGCGGCCAGCACCGGCGCAATAATCAGCAGGCGGACTGAACGGCGGTCCGTTTTCATCGAGCGGGCGGGACGGAGGGGATCAGTGAGCAACATTCGCACACAACCCTCCGCGGCTTCAACGTGTCGCGCCCAGCGCCCGCGCCCGCTGCAACCGCGCCTTCCTCTCGTCTTCACTGTCGGCTTCGCCTCGCCACCATTCGCCGGCCTCACGAGACAGCCGCCGGCACAGCGCCTCGACGTGAAGCGTGTCGTCGTTAAGCGCCGGAATGTAGCGAAGCTCGCCGCCATGTTCGCGAAAACGCTCGCCGTACTGCATCGCGATCTCTTCCAGGGTTTCCAGGCAGTCTGCGGCGAAGCCCGGCGCCGCCACGTCCACGCGGCGCACTCCGGCTCTGGCCCATTCGTCCAGGGTCTCGTCGGTATAGGGCTTGAGCCAGGCTTCGGGACCGAAGCGCGACTGAAAGCTGAGCGCAATCGCTTCGCTGTCCAGACCGAGCGCGCTGGCGAGCAGGCGTGCGGTCTTGTGGCAGTGGCAGTGGTAGGGATCGCCGGCGTCGAAGTAGCGTTGCGGAATGCCGTGGAAGGAAAGCAGCAGCTTTTCTCCGGCGCCGTTTTTCTCGCGCCACGCGCGTATGCTCGAAGCCAGGGCGTCGATATAGCCCGGATCGTCATGATAGTCGGCAATGAAGCGAAGGTGTGGCACCCAGCGCCATCGCTCCAGCACCTTGGCGATGGCATCGAAGGTGGAGCCGGTGGTGGTCGCGGAGAATTGCGGATAGAGCGGCAGCGCCACGATGCGGTTGGCGCCGTGATCGCGCAGGTAACCCAGTGCGCTCTCGATGGACGGGTTTCCATATCGCATGCCCAGCGCCACCGGTACCGGCGCGCCCGTCTTCTGCTCCAGCGCGTCGGCGATGGCTTTGGTCAGCCGCCGGGAGATCGCCAGCAGCGGCGAGCCCTCGTCGCTCCAGATCTTGGCGTAGGCCTCGGCGGATCTTCGTGGACGCAGATTGAGGATGATCCCGTAGAGCACCGGCAGCCAGAGCCAGCGAGGCCGCTCCACCACCCGGGGGTCGGAGAGAAACTCGGCCAGATAGCGCCTCACCGCTTTCGTTTCCGGCGCGTCTGGCGTGCCGAGATTGGTGATCAGGACGCCGGCGCGCAGCGGCGCGTCGTGGGCAAATTCTGGCTGGCCTTGGTATTCCATGGAGACGGGGACCGGGCAGTCGTTGTTATTGGATTTTGCCAGGCGCTGTTTTCGCACAAATGCGCGCCGGGCACCAACCTCGATGGGTCTTGGCCATTAAACCATTAACAGCAGCAGCAACGGCAGCACCAGGAAGGAGATCAGCGTCTGGACGGTGAGGATGCTGGCCATCAGGGTGGCGTCTCCGCCCATCTGGCTTGCCAGCACGTAGGACGATCCCGCCGAGGGCAGAGCCGCGAACAGCACCGCCACCACCGCGTGGGGACCCGTCAATGCGAACGGCAGGCAGAGCGCGAAGGCGATGGCGGGCATGGCGACAAGCTTGAGCGCGCTGGAGGCCAGCGTCAGCGCGCGGGCCTCGAGCGCCGCGCGCACGCGAAGACCCGCGCCCACCACCAAAAGCCCCAGCGGCAGGGCGATTTTGCCCAGGGTCTCCAGGCTGAACCGGACCGGCGCGGGCAGGTTCAGTTCCAGGGCGTTAACTGCGAGACCGGCAACGCAGGCCAGAATAATGGGGTTCTTGATCAGCGCGTCGGCTATCCCGGCATTGGGCCCGTGGGTCGGGTTGCAGCGCGCCACCACGATGACGCTCAGCACGTTGCCGAGCGGGATCAGCGCGGCGATGGCAATGGCCGCAAGGGGCAGACCCTGGTCGCCATAGGCGGCAAAGGCGGCGGCGATGCCGAGATAGGTGTTGGACCGCACCGCGCCCTGAAACACCGATCCGAAACCGGGTCCTTCCACGGAAAGCAGCGGGCGCAGCAGGTGAGAGATTGCGGCCACCGCAAGGGTCGCAGCGATAAGCACCGAAAACATCGGCAAGGCGTTGCCGACGGCAACGTCGGCGGTGGCGAGGCTCACCAGAAGCAGCGCCGGAAGAAGAACGTAATAGGTTGCGTTCTCCGCCAGCGGCCAGAAGCCGTCGCCGGGGATGCGGAGGCGTCTCAGCACATAGCCCAAAACGATGAGACCGAAGACCAGCGAAAGCGCAATGAGAAGACGGGTCATGGGAGAGCGGGATTCAAGGGGAGGCTAAGATTAGTCTTGTGAGCGGTGACGAGTGAAAAAGAAACATAACGAAATGAAGCCCGCCATCGGGGCGCGCTTGCGCGCGATACTCTTGAATCTGGCGGATTAGAAATCGACCTCCCGGACTGATTCGGCAGCGAATCATAGCGTGTGTACGTCGATCGTGTTGTGGGGGGATCCTTGAGTGCTTTTCGCGGCCAAGCCCGCTCCCGCCGGTGCCATTACTTAAACCATGGCAAGGCATCCGAGGATCCAAAGGAGCAAGTTGCGCAATTGAGCACCTCAGAAACAAAGCGAAACCCGGTGTCTTGAAACTTCGAAACGCAAGCCGCGATCGCCACTCACTCATAGCAGCGAGCTTGCCCGCGAATCTTGTGAGGCCTTTGGGTACACTCAGCCGAATGCGCCGAGTACACCGGGAAATCACAACGGAATTGAATTCGCCATGAAGCTGGCTCGAGTCCCCGCCGACTTTTGTTACCCCGACGGCATGATCAGCGTCGACCAGGCGCGCGACTTCATTCTGGATCGCGCCAGGGTCGTCACCGAAACCGAAACCGTCGATGTTGCCGAAGCCCTCGGCCGGGTGCTGGCGGACGCCCACGTCTCCCCCATCGACGTGCCGGGCTACGCCAACAGCGCTATGGACGGTTACGCGGTGCGCAGCGCCGACCTGAAGCATAAAGGTGAAGTGCGTTTAAAGGTCACTCAGCGAATCACCGCCGGTGTGACCGGCGGTTCCATCGGCCCCGGCGAGGCCGCGCGCATATTCACTGGCGCGCCCGTCCCGAATGGCGCCGACGCGGTGGTGATGCAGGAACGCTGTCAGGCCGACGGCGATCACGTAGTGATTCCCGGACCCGTGCCCGCCGGCGACAACATCCGCCCGAAAGGCAATGACATTGTCGCCGGTCGGGAAGTGCTTCCCAGGGGACTGCGCATGCGCCCGCAGGAAATGGGCCTGGCCGCCTCCGTGGGTCTTTCGCGGTTGTCCGTGTTCCGAAAGCTAAAGGTGGCCATCTTTTCCACCGGCGACGAGCTGGTGAAACCCGGCGAGCCCCTGCCTCCAGGCAAGATTTACAACTCCAACCGCTACACCCTCAAGGGCCTGCTCTCGGCGCTAGGCTGCGAGATCCTGGATCTGGGCATGGTGGAGGACACCCTGGAGGCGACTCAGACGGCGTTCAAGGAAGCCGCCGTCCGCGCCGACCTCATCGTCACCAGCGGCGGGGTGTCCGTGGGCGAGGAGGACCATGTGCGTGACGCGGTGGAGGCGATAGGCCACATCGAGCTTTGGCGGGTGGCGGTCAAGCCCGGCAAGCCGCTGGCCTACGGGCGCATCGGTCAGGCGGATTTCCTGGGTCTTCCCGGCAACCCGGTTTCCACCCTGGTGACCTTTTGTCTTTTCGTGCGCCCTTTCCTGCTGAAACGCCAGGGCGCCGCCGAGGTGCTGCCCAGGCCTTATCCGGTTCAGGCCGCCTTTCAATGGCGAAAAGCCGGCAAGCGCCGCGAGTTCGCCCGGGCGCGGCTCTCCCGGGAAGAAGGCCAGGTGCCCAAAGCCGAAATTTTCCCCAAGCAGGGGTCCGACGTGCTTACCTCCACCGTCTGGGCCGAGGGCGTGGTGGAAATACCCGAAGGCGCCCGGGTGGAGCCCGGTGATACCATCCTTTATTACCCGTTTTCAGATCTGCTTTACTAACTGAGATCATGGCTGCGTCTCTTAAAGTTCCCGTCGCTGTCCCGCCGGTGACCATCCAGAAAGCGCCCTTCGAGGCGGGGAAGGTGATCCGCGAAGTGTGTGCTCACGACCCCAACATCGGCGCCGTGGCGAGCTTCATCGGCCTGATGCGGGACATGAACGAAGGCGACTACGTCAAGCGCATGACGCTGGAGCACTACCCCGGTATGACCGAAAAGGCCATCGGCGAGATCATCGACGAGGCCAAGGCGCGCTGGAAGCTGATCAATGTCCGCGTGATCCACCGGGTGGGCGATCTCGAGCCCACCGACCCCATCGTGCTGGTGGTTGTCGCCGCCAGCCATCGGGGCGCCGCCTTCGAGGCCTGCGAGTTCATCATGGATTATTTGAAAACCCGGGCGCCGTTCTGGAAGAAGGAGTTCACCCGTAAAGGCGAGCGCTGGGTCGAATCCCGGGAGAGCGATCGCAAGTCCGCCGATCGCTGGCGGAAATAGCTCCGCCACAAGACGCCGCGGCCCGGCCGGGCGCGCCTGAAACCCAGCCGCCTTCTGCTTCCGAACCCTCCGCTGCCTCCAACGGCGGGCTTTACCTTCTTACGGTCCTGATCTGGGGCTCCACCTGGTACGCCATCACCTTCCAGCTCGGGGTGGTGCACCCCATCCTGTCGGTAGCCTACCGCTACCTCATCGCCGCGGCGCTGCTGATTGGTTTCTGCCTCGCCCGCGGTAAAAATCTGCGCTTCGGGCCCCGCGACCACGTTGGGATAGCCGCTCAGGGCGCGTTTCTGTTCTCCCTCAATTACCTGCTGTTCTACATCGCCGCCGGCCACCTCACCTCGGGTTTGCTGGCGCTCACTTTCTCCACCATCCTGCTGATGAACATGCTGAACGGCGCCTGGCTGTTCGGATTTCCCATTAGCCGTCAGGTGCTGGCGGGAGCGGGGCTGGGTTTCTGCGGCATGGCGCTGGTGTTCTGGCCGGAGGTGGCCGCCTTCGAAACCTCTCGAGAGACGCTCTTCGGCATCGGCCTCTCCATTTTGGCCACCTACCTGGCCTCCCTGGGGAACATGGGCTCGGTCGACACCCAGCGGCGCGGGCTTCCGGTGGTACAGACCAACGCGCTGGGCATGGCCTACGGCGCGGTCATCACGGCGCTGGTGGCCGTTGGCGCCGCCGCCGCGGGAAAGCTCGAAATCACCTTCGACCCGGCCTTTCCCTATGTAATTTCACTGCTCTACCTGGCGATATTCGGCTCGGTGCTGGCTTTCGGCGCCTATCTCACCCTGCTGGGGCGCATCGGGGCCGACCGGGCCGCCTACGCCATGGTGGTTTTTCCGCTGGTAGCGCTGGCCATTTCCACCCTGTTCGAGGGCTACCGCTGGACGGTCCCGGCCATCGCCGGCACGGTCCTGATCCTGGCCGGCAACGTGCTGGTGCTGAAAGGACGCCGGGCGCCAAAAAAGGCGCCCACCGCCCCTTGACATTCCTCCGGGGAACCCCTATTGTGCAATGCAGCATTTGGTGCGACGCACAATTGTGTGGGTCGAGACAAATCAGACACTTAGAGCTATACCGGAGGT
>JBFIYQ010000189.1:0-5635 GCA_041605275.1 Gammaproteobacteria bacterium | reverse complement strand
TTCCTCGATCACGCTGTCCAGACCCTGGCGATCGAGCTTGACCCGGAAATTGCTTCGGTAGGTGGTGACCATGCTGACGCCTTCGATGGTGACATCGAAGACCTTCCACTCGCCGCCGCTCTTGTGCAGCCGGTAGGCAACGTCGGCGGGTTGATTGGTTCTCGGGCGCGGGATCTGCACGCGGACAACGGCCAGATTGCCGTCCTCGCTTACGCGTTCGGAGATGTAGTTGATCTGATCGCCGGCTTTATACTCGGCCAGCGCGTTGGCGTAGCTTCGCACCAGCATCTTGCGAAGCTCGTAGAGGAAGCGCTCGCGCTGCTCGGGCGTGCCTTTGCGCCAGTGCTTGCCGAGCATGTAGCGTCCGGTGGCGTCCACGTCGATATGGGGCGTGACGATCTCGTCCACCAGCCGGTGGGCGAGATCGGGATCGGCGAGAATGCCCTCGCGGTTTTCCGCCACCGCCTGCAGGAATGCCCCGGTAGTCTTTTCGATCAGGGCCCTCGGCCCCACGGCCAAACCGGCCTCCGCGGCCGCCATCCTCGCGATCAGCAGCAATGCTGCCGTTGCGATCCAGAGCCAGCGAAATCGAATCATCCCCATGTTCAATCTTCCTTATCCCTAAAGATTCGAAACCTCAGGACACCCAGGCCGATTTTCAGAGGCGTTCGCCCCCTTCCCCGCAGTCGATATCGACTTTTGCCCGAATTCCTTTAATTACTCGGAGCCTTTAAGGCCTTGCTATATGGGACCCCAGTATAGGCCCTGAATTTCGGGATGGGAGGTTACAGGGGAATTACAGTCAAAACAAAGGGGCTCAAAGGCGGATTTTAGCGACCGCAAGGCCGTAAAATCCGCCTCTGATTCACACTTCAGGCTTGATTTAGAGGGTTCCGAGGCGCTGTCGCAGGCGGGGCGCCCAGTCCGTATCGGCCGTGGCATCCACCGCCCACTGAAGCACCGTTCGGTGCGACGGCTCGTCTACTCGGTGCAGAGTGAACCCGCGGCTCATCAGACCGGGCTTATGCGCGTAGCGGTAGGAGCCCAGAAACTTCACCTCGCCGGGCCCGACTTTCACTTCGATTCGATGCTGCCCAAGGCTGTAGGACGTCTGGCCGACGCCGAAACCGTGAATCCAATACTCGCCGGGCTCGACGTTATCGAAAACGATCAGGCCATTGCTGAAGGTGTGGGCGGGCACGTTGCCTTTCATCCAGGGTGCCATCACCTTGGTTTTCTTGTTGTATAGGGTGATATTCGGCGTCCCCAGGTCACCGGTGAAATAGCCATAGACAAGGCCGGCCTGATCGTCTCTGGCATCGCGAATCGGCGTCATCGGACCGACGCAGGCCGTCAGCATCAGGGACAGGAGGGTAAAAACAAACAACTTTTTCATACTTCATCACTCCGCTGGGATCTCGATCGTCGGGTCGGGCCCCACCGGCAGCCCCCCGCCGCTTGCACCGCAGTCTGAAGTATAGAAAAAGAAAAACGGGGCGCACTGCCGTTGCCCCGTTCTTCCTCTCAGTATGGATCGCAAAAAAGTCAGTTCAGAGACCGGACTCCCGTGCCTCAGTCTTTCGGCGGCGGGCGACCCTGAAAGTAGTCCCGCGCGCCCGGGTGAGTTGGCACGATTAGCCCCGCGGATATTTCTGTTGCATTCGGCGAAGATACGGCGAGATTAAGTTCACCGCGATTTTCCATCAGAGTCTGCGCCAGCAGGTACGCGTGCAGTGATGCGAAGTCATCACGGCAGACCATCAGGTAGTCCCCCAGCAGCACGATGGTACGAAGCGAAACGGGGCCGAACTCGGCGAAGGCGCCGCGCCCGGTGAAAAGACCGGCGGCGTCATTCCGCGACAGCACCGCCACGTCCATTTGCTTGGTGCTGATGAGGCTGGCAACCCGTCTCGTGTTCGGCGCGCGGCTCACCTGGGCCCTGCTCTCCGGCAGATGCTTCGCCAGAACACTCGCTACGCGCTCGCCGATCGAAAACGAAGGCGCGTCGCTGCGGCTGGTGAGTATCAGCAGGTTGCGTTTACGGTAGATGTTCCACTGCCCGTAGGGCGCATGGCCCATAGCCGCGGCTACCGCCGTCAGGGCAAACAAAGAACGCAGCAGTGCTCTCCGGCCCGTCCGCCTGAACAGGATCGTTCCGTCACCGGCACAATCGTTTGCCACCGGGTTCACCGACGCCTTACGCCGAGCCCGCTACTCGGTAAATACGGTCAACGGCAGAATGGCAGAGACGATGTAGTTGGGAACGTCCACCAGCTGGCCGATGCGGAGATCCACCGCAACGCTGGAAACCACGTAGGCCTGCTCGCGCGTCAAACCATGGTTCTTGACCATGTAGTCGATCATCTCAAGAAGCGCGTTTCGCGCCGCGAGCGCCAGATCCTCCGAGAGGTTGGTCAGCGGACCGATTTTCTCGCCGTCTATATAAGTCGCGAACGGCGGAATTTCTCCCGCTTGTTTCAGTGGAACTCCTGTGGTGGCGTAAAACTCTGACGGCGCCAGTGCTTTGAGCTGATCGCCCCCTTCGAAGTGCGGCACCTTCACCTGAGCGCCGTGACCCTTGCGTATCCACGTCTTCACCGTGACCACGGCGCCCATCTCGATGGCCGTGCCGGAGACCTCGCCGTCGCCCTGAGCGTAGTGCACGTCGCCGATGAACAGGCCGCAGCCGTCAACAAAACACGGCAGCAACAGCGTGGTCCCTACCTGCATCTGCTTCACGTCCATGTTGCCGCCATTCTCACGGGGCGGGATGGTGCGCAGGCATTTGTCCTTATGGCTACCCTCGGGACCGCACACCGACGCGGGAAGCGCGCCCAAAGGCTGGGGCGTCAACACGATGCCGCCGGCCTCGGCAAGCTTGGCCTCGCGCTCGAGGATGGTGTTGAGCTCAGGCTCCCCGGGAAGCACGCCCACCGATCCCATGAAGCCGCGGAACGGAATCGCGACGCCGGGGATCTGTTCAGAGGTCGCTTCCAGTCGGGTGAGCCGCCAGTTGGCGATATAGGGTTCGGTGAACTTGTCGCGTAAGAATCCGAACCCGGGCACGATGACGGTATAGCCGTAATCGTCAGGCGCGATGTCCACCAGGGTGACTGCGAGCACATCGCCGCGCTTCGCGCCCTCGATGTGCACCGGGCCCGTCATGGGGTGCACTAGATTGAGATCCGCCGCGGTGACATCCGCCGGAATCGAGTCGAAGTTGAAATCGCTGTCCAGGGCGTCGCGGGTCTCGAAGACGACGTGCTGACCCGGTTTTACCCGCGCCACCATCGGGATGGCGGGATGCAGGCGGTTCATGCAGTTGCGGTCGTCCTGGCAGTGGGCGCCTTGCTTTTTCACCACCACCGCCGCGGGTCCTTTTACGTCAGTGGTATCGGCCCGTGCAGGCGTCCATCCAATAGCGATACCGACAACGATAAAAGTCGAAAAGATTTTTTGTGCTTTCATTGTTGACTTCTCCTCTAGTGACGGGGCTCTTATTCCAATTCAGCTTGTACCATAAGTAACGTGTGCCTCGACCACGATTGAGATTTACATCGAGCGCGTTTCAATTCAACCCGGGTCTTTAGGAACCGTCGCCTGCATCGACGGCCGCTTCGAGAATTCTTCGTACCACTTGGTTAGCTTCGGGTGGCCATTGCGCCAGTCGTCAATCGGCTTCCTGAAATCGAGATAACCCAGCGCGCAGCCAGCGGCAATTTGTGCGATGGATAACTGCCCGGTGTCGAGCGCGGACATGGATTGCTCAAGCGCGTCCAGCGATCGGTGGATGGCTTTTTTTTGCCGCTCTATCCAATCCTTCGACTGAAGTTCTTTGGGCCGTTTACCCTCGACCACGGTGGTCACCGCGGCATCGAGGATACCGTCGGCGAGCGCCTGGAGCTTGAGCGCTTTCCATCGCGAGTCGCCGGCGGCGGGAAACAGCTTGTTGCCCTGGTGAAGCCCGTCGAGGAATTCGCAGATCACCGGCGAGTCAAACAGAATCTCGCCCTGGTCGGTTTTCAGCGCCGGCACCTTGCCAATGGGATTGTCCTTGGTGAGATCGGTGTCAGGATCCCAGGGATTCGTCGCTATCTTCTCGAGCTGTTTGTCGAGCCCGGTCTCGATGGCGGTCACCATCACTTTGCGAACGTAGGGCGAAGTGGGGGAATAGCGAAGCTGCATCTGCGGCATCCTCCTTGTACGTTTTTGATTGACCCCGGATGAAAGGGAGATTGCTGATCGTACTCCCGGCGAGCGCGGCACGCATTCGAGCAAATCGGGCGAGTCGCCGGGGCAGATCTCTTTGCCGCCGCACATTTCATACGCGCAAAAAAACAGGGGACCATCTCTGGTCCCCTGCACTTCGAGTCCCTTCGAAGTAGCCGCAACGCTTCCTTACGTCACGGCTGTTCGGTTGTCTGAATGACTTGCTTACGCGGCAGCGGTGGCCTTCTTCGACGCGCTCTTCGCAGCAGCCTTGGTCGCCTTGGTGGCGGTCTCGGTCTGCTTCTCAGCCTGCTTCTGGACGGCCTTCATGCCATCCTCAAACCAGCTGGTGACCTCGTCGCGGGCCTGCGCCTGGATGTCCATGGACTCCTGGGCCAGGGCCATCAGCTTCTCACCGAGCTCGACGTTGATCTCGGTGGCCATTTTCACCAGCTCCTGGGGATCCTGGGTCTTGCCGACCAGGTCCAGGTGCCGAGTGCCGGCATCCAGATAGCTCTCCATGGCGGACAGCTGCTGGCGGGCCAGAAGGCCCTGGGCGCGGACCGCGATGCGGTTGAAGCGAAGCACGGACTCGATGGCCTGCTTGTTGACCTCGGATACGTTCTTCATCACGTCTGTGTAAGCCTGTTCCATTTAAGTAACCTCCGGTATTTCTGTAAGTGCCTGATTTGTCTCAACTCACTTGATTGTGCGTTGCACCAAATGCTGCATTGCACAATAGGTCCTCAGGAGACAGATGTCAAGGGGGTGGCGGAGGTTTTTTTGGCGCCCGCCGGCCTTTGAGCACCAGCACGTTGCCGGCCAGAATCAGGACCGTGCCGGCCACGGCCGGGGCCGTCCAGCGGTAGCCCTCGAACACCGTGGAAATGGCCAAGGCCACCAAGGGAAAGACCACCATGGCGTAGGCGGCTCTATCCGCGCCGATCCTTCCCAGCAGGGTCAGGTAGGCGCCGAATGCCAGCACCGAGCCGAACACCGCCAGGTAGAGCAGCGAGGCGACGTAGGGAAAGCGGGGGTCGAAGCTGAACTCAAGCTGGCCCGAGGCGGCGGCGCCGACGGCCACCAGCAGGGTGATGACCGCACCGTAGGCCATGCCCAGCGCGTTGGTCTGCACCACCGGCAGCCCGCGCCGCTGGGTGTAGACCGAGCCCATATTCCCCAGGGAAGCGAGGAAAGTAGCGAATATGGAAAGCCCGATACCGAAAAGCGTGCCGCGGGAGGCGTCGAGACTTTTCACTTCGGGCCAGAACACCAGGGTGATGCCGCTCAGGCCCAATCCTGCGCCCGCGAGCACCTGGCGGTTGACGGGAAAGCCGAACAGCCAGGCGCCGTTCAGCATGTTCATGAGCAGGATGGTGGAAAAGGTCAGCGCCAGCAGCCCGGAGGTCAAGTGACCGGCGGCGAT
>JBFIYQ010000188.1:0-5643 GCA_041605275.1 Gammaproteobacteria bacterium | reverse complement strand
CGCCGGCATGCGTCAGCAGCCTGACAGCAACAAATATCTCGATGCCGTAGTCGTCATTTTCGTCTGCGCGGCGTTTCTCTTTATCTCGCCATTTCTGCTGGTGTGGAGCTATCCCACCGCGCCCTGGTACCTGCCGTACCTGATCTGGGGGCTGGTCATACTCGTCGCCGCGATCGTCCAGGGCCTGAGGCATCGCCATGAGCTTTGATCTCGGACATCTGTTCTTCGCAGCGGTCATCTATCTACTGATTCTGTTCTTCATCGCCTATGCCACCGAGCAGGGCTGGATCTCCCAGCGTATCGCGCGCCATCCGCTGACCTACGCCCTGTCTCTCGGCGTCTACGCCACAACCTGGTCGTTTTACGGAAGCGTCGGTTTCGCCCAGACTCAGGGCTTCAATTTCCTGAGCATCTACCTGGGCGTTACCCTCGCTTTCCTGCTGGTGCCGCTGCTTCTCGCGCCGATTCTGAAAATTGTGCGCGACTATCAACTGACCTCGCTCGCCGATCTGATCGCCTTTCGTTATCGCAGCCAGACCGCCGGCGTTCTGGTGACACTGTTCATGCTGGCGGGAACCTTTCCCTACATCGCGCTGCAAATTCTCGCGGTCACCGAGTCCGTCAGTATTCTCACCCAGGAGGCGCCACCGCAGGTGCTGGCGCTCGGTTTTTGTATCACCCTCATCCTGTTCGCGATTCTTTTCGGCGCGCGGCACGTCTCACCGCGGGAAAAGCACGAGGGTCTGGTCGTAGCGATCGCGTTTGAGTCCGTGATCAAGCTGCTGGCGCTGTGCGCCGTCGGACTGTTCGCGATGTTTGGCGTGTTCGGCGGCGTTGACGGTCTCAACGACTGGATAGACGCGCACCCAGAGGCGTTGGAGGCGTTGTACCGTCCAGTGCGCGAGGGTCCCTGGACCACGTTGATGCTGCTTTCGTTCTGCGCCGCCTTTTTACTGCCGCGGCAGTTTCACATGGCGTTCACGGAAAACATCGACGACCGCACGATTTACAGCGCATCCTGGGCGTTCCCGTTGTTCCTGCTGCTGATGAATTTGTTCATTCCGGTGATCTTGTGGGCCGGCATGGTGCTTCAGGCCGGCAGCAATCCTGATTTCTACGTGCTCGGTATCACCCTGGTCAGCGACATGCGCCTGCTCACGCTGTTCGCATTCATCGGCGGCGTTTCGGCCGCCAGCGCGATGATGATCGTGACCACGCTGGCGCTGGCCAACATGTGCCTCAATCACCTGCTGCTGCCGGCGCGCTACCCGGCGCCGGGCAGCAACATTTATCAGCTTCTGTTGTGGGGCCGGCGCACCCTGATTTGCGTCATCATTCTGGCCGGTTATGGCTTTTATCTGGTGCTGGAACGTCACCAGGGACTGGTGCAGCTCGGTCTCATCTCTTTCGTCGCGGTGGCGCAGTTTCTGCCCGGAATCGTCGGTCTGCTCTACTGGTCGAGAGCAACGCGCAAGGGATTCATTGCCGGGCTGCTCGGCGGCGGCGCGATCTGGGCGATGACGCTGATGCTTCCGCTGCTTGAGCGCTCCGGAATTCTGCATTACCCCGTCGAACTCCTTTCCCTCGAGGCGCCGGCGGGCATCGATCCCTGGACCTTCGCCACCTTCTGCTCACTGGGATTGAATATTCTGCTGTTCTTTTTCGTTTCCCTGCTGACCCGGCCGTCGGCCGAAGAGCGCGAAGCAGCCGACGCCTGCCGGCTGTCGCCTTTCGCGATTCCCACCGGAACGCTGCTGACCGCGTCGTCACCGGCGCAGTTCAAGGAGCAGCTGAGCCGCATACTGGGAAGCGATGCGGCGGATTTCGAAGTCAGTCAGGCCTTAAACGATCTGGACATGAGCTTCAAGGAAAACGACCCCTCGGAACTCAGGCGCCTGAGGGAACGCATCGAGCGCAACCTGTCCGGACTGATGGGGCCGATGCTGGCGCGCATGATCGTGGATGACCGGCTGCAGATGGACAGCAGCGCGCGGAGTGCTCTGGCCGATAACATACGTTTTATCGAGGACCGGCTGGAAGATTCCCAGACCCGACTCGAGGGTCTTGCCGCGGAGCTGGATAACCTGCGCCGTTATCATCAGCAGGTCTTGAGCGACCTGCCGCTTGGCGTCTGCGCCCTCGGTCCGGACGGTCGCGTGGTCACCTGGAACCAGGCGATGACCACGATCTCCGGGGTCGAGCGCCGTCACGTCTGGGGCATCACCGTAGATCGGCTGCCGCATCCCTGGTCGGATCTCTTCCGCCAGTGCGTCGAGTCGGAAGAGCCGCATCTGCACAAGGTCGAAGCCAAGCTGGACGGCCGTTCCCGGTCATTCAATCTTCACAAGGCGGCAATCGAGTATCCCGCGGGTGTCGAGCAGTCAGGCGGCCTGGTCATCTTGGTGGAAGATCGCACCGCGCTGCAATCGCTCGAGTCGGAGCTTGCCCACAGCGAGCGGCTGGCCTCCATCGGCAGACTGGCCGCCGGCGTCGCCCACGAAATTGGAAACCCGGTGACCGGAATTGCCTGCCTGGCGCAAAACCTAGAGACAGAGACCATCGACCACGAGGCGCGCATCACCAGCCGTCAGATCATGGAACAGACCCGGCGCATCTCGGAGATCGTGCAGTCGCTGGTCGGATTCAGTCACGGCGGCGGCGCTCTCAACCCGGATGCCCGGCCGATCATGATCGGCGCCTGCGTGGATGAGGCCGTGCGGCTGGTCAGCTTGAGCCGCGAGGGCAAGCAGGTCCGGGTCGACAACCACTGCGAGAAGGACCTCTGCATCCGCGGCGACGGCACGCAGCTGGTGCAGGTGTTCGTTAACCTGCTGACCAACGCCTGCGACGCCTCGGAGCCCGGTGGAAAGGTGGACGTTTTCTCCGACCGGGACGGCGACTTCGCTCTGGTGGACATCGTAGATTACGGCCACGGCATCCCGCCGGAGATCATCGACCAGATATTCGATCCATTCGTCACCAGCAAGCCACCGGGGCGCGGCACCGGCCTCGGCCTCTCGGTGGTCTACCGCATCGTCCAGGATCACGGCGGTCACATTACCGTCGAGAATGAAAGCACCGGGGGAACGCGGGTCAAGCTTCGCTTTCCCACCGCAATCAAACCCGGCGCCGACCGGCTGGATAAAGCAGCGGGCAACCGATGAGCAGAATTCTGATCATCGAGGATGAAGCGATCATCCGTAACGCGCTGCGCCGGCTGCTGGAGCGCAACGGCTACGAGGTGCTCGAGGCGGAGTCGATGGAAAAGGCGGAGCGTCTCGACAAGCTCGAGGGTACCGATCTGGTGATCGCGGATTTGCGTTTGCCGGGGGCGCCCGGCACTCAGGCCATCGGGATGATCCCCGGCGTGCCGGTGCTGATCATGACCAGCTTTGCCAGCGTTCGCTCGGCGGTGGATTCCATGAAGCAGGGCGCCGTCGATTACATCGCCAAACCGTTCAATCACGACGAGATGCTGTTGAGCGTGGAGCGGGTGCTGGGAGAACGGCGGCTCGCGCGCCAGAACCGGGCGCTCAAATCCGACGTCGCCCGCAGCTACCCGGTGAGCGGCATGGTAGGCAGCTCGCGGGCGATGAAGGAAGTGTTCCAGCGCATCGACAAGGTTGCGCCGACCAACGCGACCGTGCTCATCGTCGGTGAATCCGGTACGGGCAAGGAGCTGGTGGCCCGCGCTATTCACGACAAGAGTCAGCGCAACGCGGCGCCGCTCATTGTCATGAACTGCGCCGCCATCCATCCGAGCCTGATCGAAAGCGAGCTTTTCGGTCACGAGAAAGGGGCGTTTACCAGCGCGGTCAGCGCCCACGAAGGTCTGATCGAGGCGGCCGACGGCGGCACCCTGTTTCTGGACGAAATCGGCGAGCTCACTTCGGACGCACAGGCGCGATTGCTGCGGGTGCTCGAGGACGGCGAAATCCGCCGGGTGGGCGCGGCGCACTCGAAAAAGGTGGACATACGCCTGATTGCCGCCACCCATCGCGACCTGCACAGGATGGTGCAGGAAAGCGCTTTTCGCGAAGATTTGTTCTTTCGCCTGCACGTGATGGAAGTTCAGCTCCCGCCGCTGCGAGAACGGGGTAACGATGTCAGAGAGCTGGCGCAAGCCCTGCTTGAACGAAGCTGCCGCCAGCTGCACAAGAGCGGTATCCGGCTCGCCGATGAGGCCGTCGACGCCATGTGCGGATACGACTGGCCCGGAAACGTCAGGGAGCTGGAGCACGCCATCGAACGCGCCGTGATCCTTTGCGATTCCGACGTCATAGGCCGTGATTTGCTGGCGCTGAATTCGCGCCGCACCCGGGAGGGGCCGGACAACGGCGGCACCCGCACGGATTTGTCCTTGGAGGAGTACTTTCGCGCTTTTGTCGAGGCGCATCAGGACGAGATGACCGAAACCCAGCTGGCCAAGCGCTTGGGCATCAGCCGCAAGGCGCTGTGGGAGCGACGCCAGCGCTTGAGGATGCCGCGCCCCAAGGGGCGCTGAAACGCCCCGCCGCCGGCGACGGGTGCTACCGAAGCACGCAGTTTCCCGTTACCTTAGGTAACAATGTCCCGGGCAAGCCTGATTCTTCTTGCTCTAAGCCTCTGAATCCTCTCCTAAAACCTTCAAGGCACAAAAGTTGCACCCGTCTTCGTGAATGAGCCGGCCGCCTCTTGTACCGGTGCGCCAGGCCCGTTCAAAAAAGCACCCGCTGATCGGCTTCGAGGGCACCCGCCCGAGGGCCGGTCACCGGGCCAACCAATAATTGGCCAATAGTTGGGGGAGACAACATGAGTGCAAAAGTTGTCTGGTTATTCGCTTTCGTCGTTCTGTATTGGGCGTACTGCATCTTCTGGGGTGTCAAAGGTGCACTCTCGGCCAAGACAGCCAGCGACTACTTCATCGCCGGGAGGCGACTGTCGTTGTGGGTATTCGTACTCGCTGCGACGGCCACGTCGTTCTCCGGCTGGACCTTCATGGGGCACCCAGGCCTGCTGTACCGCGACGGTTTTCAGTACGCCTATGCCTCCTTTTACGCCATAACGATCCCGTTCACCGGGGTGATGTTCCTGAAGCGCCAGTGGATGCTGGGCAAACGCTTCGGTTTCGTTACGCCGGGCGAGATGTTGTCGCACTACTTCAAGTCCGACCTCATCCGTATCCTGGTCGTGATCGTGGCGCTGGTGTTCTCGATACCCTATCTGGGTCTGCAGCTTCGCGCTTCGGGCTTCCTGTTCAACGTTCTCACCGACGACCTGGTCGGCGTCAACTTCGGCATGTGGCTGCTGTCGGCGATCGTGTTCATCTACGTCGCCTCCGGCGGTCTTCGCGCCGTGGCTTACGTAGACACCGTGCAGTGCATTCTGCTTGCCGGCGGCATCGTCCTTATCGGTATTCTCGCGCTCTACCACGTGGGCGGCTTCGAGAAGCTGAACGCGGGCATCGCCGCGCTCTCGGAGTTCGACACCAAACGAACGCTGGACGGATACAGTCACTACATCGCCATACCGGGTGTAATCCAGTTCGTCTCCAACGGCCCATCGGCCACCGGCGGCGCCTGGACGGGTATCATGATCCTCACCTACATGTTCGCTCTGATGGGCATTCACTCATCGCCGGCGTTCTCCATGTGGGCGTTCTCG
>JBFIYQ010000187.1:0-5665 GCA_041605275.1 Gammaproteobacteria bacterium | reverse complement strand
GCGGGCGCGCCATCCTCGGAGAAGAAGTTGTAGCGCCCGGCCATGAAATCCTCATTGGTGATATCCAGGCTGGTGGCGAACAATCCGCCCACGTTGACCCTGGCGGTGCGCCCGAAAATAACGCCGGCGCCGTTGGAGATGAAGACGTGGCCGTTGGCCTGGAGCTGGCCGAATATCTGCGTCGGACTCTGATTCAGTACGCGGTTCAAGACCGCCGAGGATGAGGACGGCTGATCGAAGCGGACGATCTCGTTCTGGGCGATGTCGAAGGACTGCCAGTCGATGGCCAGAGAATGGGACTGCTGATGAATCACGGTGGTGGTGGCGTCGGGGGTCTGGATCTGCCCCTGGCCGGCCACCACGGATCCGCCGCTCGGCCCGCCGAAGGCAGCTTTGATATAGCCCGCCTGGGACAGCAGCACGCCCGCGGTAACCAGGAGGCTACCCCGTACCAGGCGCGCGAGCGGATTCAAGCGTGTGCCTGGTCCGCTGGGGGCGAGTGTTACACCAGCATCATCAACCATCCGGCCGTTCCCGGGTTGTTGCGGTCTCGCCCTTCTATTCGCCGTTTGTTGTTATTGACGCCGGCCCATTCCGCGCCGCCGTCTCAGATGGGTCACACCTTATATATGGCGCACAGACGCGCGCACACGCGCCCGGCCGGTTCCCTTGGCCGCACGCGCAATCTAAGGATTTTTCGCGTCCCGCCTTAAAACCTCATAACTACAGCGATTCCGCGGGACGGAGCGTGACCGCCATCACACTTCTATGCGCAAGAAACTCCTTCATTCCCAGACTCAATGAGCTTAGACCATGGGGTGTTTCGGAGCGGAAAACCGCCCGCGGCGTGCTTGCGCCGCGCCCGGTCAGAACTGATAGGTGAGGTCGAACCAGTAGCGCGAGTCGTCGCCGTCGCTGGGGGTATCGCCGCCGAAGGGGCGCGCCCACTCGAAGCGGCCCTGGAGCGTGCCCGGCAGGTTTAGAGACAGCGCCGTGCCGAAGCCGGAGAGGTTGACGCTTTCGGTCTGAATGGGGGTGGGGTCATTGATCTTGCCGAAGGCCCAGTCGGCAAAAAAGGAAACGCGAAGCACCTGGCCCCAGGTGTAGGCGTCGGAGAATCTCGCGCCGGAGAATCCGGGCGCGTTTAGGGTCCACTCCGCCGAGGCGAACAGTCCGGTGTCGGCCTGGAACTCGGAGATGGGATAGCCCCTCACGCTGTTCGGTCCGCCGATGCTGAACTGCTCCAGCGACGTCAGCAGGTCATTGGACCACTGCCCTTCCAGCCGTATAAGCAGCGACTGGCTCTCGGTGATGATCTGCAGACGGGTAAGGGCGGCGGTCAGCTTGAAGAATTCGTTGGAGGCAAAATCGCCGGAAGCCCCCTGACGTCCGCCGGGGATGGCTTGCGCCGCGACGCCCTCCTCGTCGTTACCGCCGAGCGCATCGCCCAGGCCCAGGGAAGCGCCGAGGCTTGCCTGATTGATGGCCCGCGAAACGGCGTCGATGCTGTCATAGCTCAGCTCTGCCGTGAGCATGGAGAGATTGTCTTCGGTGATCTGCACGTCGTTCTGGGTCGAGATCTCTTCGCTCCGACGCCATCCGAATTTGCCCCAGAGGTTTCTTTGTCTCGATCGCACAAGCGACTGACGGACGTAGGCCTCGATGACGGTGGATTCGCCGCTTAAGTTCGCCGCCGCCAGCTCGGCGCCCACGTCGAAGGGATTGTGGGCAACGCTGCCGCCGAGACTCGTGCCCGGGTTGAAAAACTGTCGCTCGTATTCGACCTCGCCGAAAAAAGCGTTGCTTGGATCGAATTGCGCCAGCGCCGTGAGGGTCAGCGTATCCGGCGCGCCGGTCAGAGGAAGGTTGTTGAAGGTGAGGCTGGCGAATGCGCGCTTCTCACCGGTGAAACGGGTGCCATGGTTGTCGAAGCGTAAGGTTCCGTCGATCAGTTTCTCTTCCTGGACCCGCAGCACCAGATCGCTGGAGCCCACCTGCCGCCCCGGCTGAAACACGCCGAACAGGGTGACGCCCGGGTAATCGCCGGCGGTGAGGATGGCCTCCTCGATCCCCTTTGCCGTCACCGGCGCGTCAATGAGATCTTCGAAGGGCTCGGCCAGGACCTCGTCGCTGTATCGCTTGTTGCCCTCCGCCAGCACGTTGCCCAGGGTGCCATCCAGGACCTCGATCTCCACCACGCCGTCCACCACCTCCTGCGCTGGAATGAACGCCTGCGCCAGAATGTAGCCCGCGCTGCGGTAATACTCGGTGACGGCGGCGGCGATCTGCTGCATCTGACCGATGGTCATGCCGGCGTCGCGCTGGGCTCTGAGCGCTCGAAGCTGATCCACCAGCGCCTGGTATTCCTCGAAGCTCATGTCGAGGCTGGGATCGGTCACCACCTTCTGCATGAAGCCGATAATCTGACTGCGCTCGGGGTTGGTGAAGCCGTCCCCACCCACCTGTTCCAAACCCTGGCGCCGAACCCGAAGCGTCTCGACGATCTGGGTCACCTCCGACAGCGCCACCCCCTCATGAAGACGCTCGGCCGCACCGGTGATCCGGAATTCTTTAACGAACAGCCGGTCGCCCTCCTCCACGTCCAGAGGTCGTTCCACCGCGGGCGGAATGGGGAAGGCGCCGGCCGGTCCCTCGAGGGTCGGCGGGGGACGACGGGCGGGAAGCTCCGGCAGGTTGCTGCCGGGGGTTGCTCCGGAGGGGACCTGCGCCGCTGCCGGCGCCGCGGCGGCAAGCCCGAGGAGAAAGAGCGCGGCCGCGGCGGCCGGGGGCCCCGGTCGCTTCAGGTTAAGGATCAATTTTCCGCCCAAGTTTCAGTTTGTTATCGCTCCCGGGCGGGCGCCGCTAAGAACAGGTACGGCGGTGCGCCGACCCTCCCTGTGACTGGATTCGGCGTATCCAATCAGCCCCCCCGAAACGGGACCTTAAAGCTCTACATGAAACTCGCCGTCGAATTCAAGATATTCAACAGCTTACTTCAGGCTTCAAAGACCCGTCTTGAAGTCTAGCCCGCATTGTTGCTGAACGCACGAGGTCACTGCCGTGACGCAAGAGCATTGGCGCGCGCCGTGGGCAGGTCAGGCGTACCGCGGCGGGCGCGGGGGAGAGAGTGCTTGGAGGTCGTTTAATCGACGCGCTTGGCGGCGATGCTGTCATTGCCAAGGGTCTGGCGCCAGCGCTCCAGCTCCGCTTCCGAGAGCGTGACGCCGAACTGCTGCTGGGCCTGAGTAACCACACTTTGGCGGGCGCGGGTCTCGGCCGCCTGGCGCATGCTCGCCCGGATCTGTGGGGCCACCCTCTCCAACGGCAGGGTCCGCGCTTCGATGCGCTCGCCGCGCTTAATCAGATGAAATCCCGCCGCGCTTCTCACCGGCCCGGAAATCTCGCCCGGCTTGGCCTCGACCGCCACAGCCTTAATCTCCGGAATGAGCTCGGAGATTCGAAGGTTGCCCATGAAACCGCCGTTCAGCCGGCTGGGCTCATGATCCGAGTTCTGCGCGGCCGCTTCGGCGAAGGTCAGCGTTCCGGATTTGAGCGCCTTCGCCGTGGCCTTCGCCTGCTTCTCGATTTCGGTCACCGCCGCCGGGGCGCCGTCCTTCGGCGCCGACAGGAAGATCTGCCACACCGGGATCCGCTCATCCAGACGAAAGCGTTCCGGGTTGTTTTCGTAGAACGCCTTCACCTGGGCATCACTGGGAAACTCGGCGCTCAAAGCGGCGCCGGCTTTGAGCTGTACGAAGCTGTCCACCAGCACCTGCTCTGAATTTCGCTGCATCAGCAGCGCGATCTCGGGCCGGGAATCCAGACCGGCGCTTTGCGCCGCACGAATGAGGGATCGGCGCGCGGCTTCCCGCTGTACGAGCTGGGCGAACGCCGCCTTATCACCGATCACCCTTGCGCGCTCCGCCTCGCTGAGCACAGCGACCACGCTGCGCAGGTCGTCGATACCGAAAGGCTCAGTGACTGCCGATCCGCGCTCCTTTGCCTGAGCGCCGTTCGACTTTGCCGCCGCCGAAGGCGCCGGGGAAAACTTCAGACCTATCCGATCTCCCAGTGAAGTCGCAGTCAGGGCGCCCGCCACCAGCAGCGCGCCAATTGCAATGAACACCCACAGCAGCGTGCTCCGGGCCGCCCCCGAGACGTGCGCTGCCGCTGTTTGATTTCGCCTCGCCTTCGAACTCGTCGCCATCGCCTGCTCGCGGAGAACTGAGGGGAATCGATGAAGCTTAAGCTTAGTCGCTCCTCGGAATTTCCGCGCAAATCCGAGCGGGCGAACCAAACCGCCGCCCGGCGATCGCTCCCGGCGCCGCGCCGGGGTCCGGGCTGGAAAATGACGCGCCCGGTAATATTCCGCGAGAATCGCTTCAGGGCCGTCTAAAATGGTCTAAGGTGACGTGATCCGCGGTTGGGAGAGGCTTGGCGAGCGCGACGACTCCGGGCGGCTCCAGATCTCGAGCACGCCACAGATTCCTTTTGTCTTGAGGTGACATCGATAGCCACGCGGCGGCGCTGAATTCCGCCCGAAATAAACTTGTTTGGCTGCCAGCGCCTATGAATCAGCAGGCCAAAATTTCCTGGTCGTCTTCCAGCCGTACCGATGTCGGCATGGTTCGGGACATCAACGAGGACGCCTATCTCGACCGCTCCGACCTGGGGCTTTGGGCCGTCGCGGACGGAATGGGCGGGCATACCGCCGGCGACGTGGCCAGCGGCATGATCTGCGAGGCGCTGAACGCCGTTTCGCCTCCGAAAGCCTTGAGTGAATTCTTAGACGAGGTCGAGAGCCGCCTGCTGCGGGTTAATGCCAAGCTTCGCGCCATCGCCAAAGGAAACGAGTCCCAGACCATCGGCTCCACCGTCGCCGCGCTGATCGCCCGGGAACGTCACGCGGTCTGCGTCTGGGCCGGGGACAGCCGCATATACCGCTGCAGGGGCGGGCAGATCGTTCAGATCACCCAGGATCACGCCCTGGTGGAAGAGCTGGTCGAGAAAGGCATCCTGACCCGGCTTCAGGCGTCGAGTCATCCTCAGGGTAATCTGGTCACCAGAGCCATCGGCGCCACCGATACGCTCAAGCTGGATCTGGAAATCGTCGAGCTCCAGCCCGGGGACATCTTCATAATTTGCAGCGACGGTCTCGACAAGGAGGTCAGTCCGTCGGAAATGCTGGAAACCGCGCAGCGGGAAAACGAGCGCTCGCTCAGCGACACCCTGGTCGATCTTGCCCTGTCCCGGGGCTCCCGGGACAACGTCACCGTGGTCACCGTCCAAATCAGCGGCAACGACACGACCCGCGCCCGGCTGTTGGACTCAGGCGACGATTTCCACTCAGCGGAGACCTTGCCCCGCTTCGATACGGCCAAGCAGCCAACCAAGTAATTCCCCCGGACGGATATCGCAGTGGCCGAACTGAAGAAGCTGCTGAGCGCGCTCATTAAAGGCACCGGATCCTTCGAGCAGGTCAACGCCGCGGTTCAACAGTTCCTGGCCCGGTCGCCCGACAAGGCGCCGCTGGTGGCGAAGCTTCTGCGGGCGGCCCGCGACGCCGGCCTGCCTCACCCGATGTACGTGTCCTTGAGCGGCAACGTGACCGCGCACGTTGCCGTGGGTCGCGATCCGGACGCGACCATCCTGGTGCTGGACGACG
>JBFIYQ010000186.1:0-5683 GCA_041605275.1 Gammaproteobacteria bacterium | reverse complement strand
GCGCCAGTTCTATTAACAGCGAGTCCAGGCCGCTTGATCGGGATGCTCCCTGATTAAGTTGCGTCTGCCCGTTGCTCTGGCGCTGCTCGATCCGGATGCGATCGGCGGAAACGGCTCGCCCGCATATTCTGACCTCCACGCCGGGATGCTTCTTCAGCTCGCGCGCCAGGGCGTCCAGGTGGGCAAGGCCTTCTCCGCTGAGCGCTGGCTCGCCCGGATCGAAGGCAACAGGCTTGAACTCCAAACCTTGCGAGGCCCCCACCAGTCCGGCGGCCCCGGCCAGCAGCCCCAGCGGCTTGAATGTCAACATAACCGTGTTGCGCACCGCCTTCGTCAGCGCCTGCACAAGACCGTCGCTGAAATTGAACCTGGGATCGTCGAGAGAGCCGGACAGAGGCACCGTCAGCCGCACGATGCCGTCTTTGTCCTTGAGCATGGCGAAAGAATTCTGCAGAGACAGCTCGGCCTGACTTTCAGCGCCGGAGACGGTTGTTGACTTGGGTCGCTCAAACCGAACCTTGCTGAAAACGAAACGAATGATGCCGGAAAGCTTTCGTCCCCTGACCTGAATATCGAACTCAGCGTCGCCGCGTCCCGAACGGATGGCGCGTTTGGCGTGCTTTGCCGCGTACATATTCAGCCGACTGAGCTCGAACGCGGAAATTTTCCCGCTCACCTCCAGATTCAGACCGTCCCTTTCGTCGGAAAACGCCCCGGAAGCTTTGAAGCTCGAGAATTCATCCATGCGGCCATCGAGCAGGAATGTCGCCCGGCGCCCGGGAACACTGCTGTGAAAGTTTTCCACTTGCGCCTGTAGTTGAGAGATGACGGCCTCAAAGGGCGGAGTAGTCGACCGATCGAAAAAACTGAGTCGAGCCGGCTGTCTCGTTTCCAGGCGCTCTACAGAGAAGCTGCCGGCGGATTCTCGGTCTCCGGTCAAAAAGGGAGGATCCGGAAGTACGAAATCTCCTCGTTCGTCCAGACCCACGGTCAGCGCCGCATCGTGTAGCAGAACCTCTCGGATACGCAGCTGTTCTTGAGTCCCCAGAGCCAAGCCATTCAAAGTGATTGCTGCGCTTGAAAAAGCCGGGGACGGCTCACCTTCGAAACGTGCCAGTGAAACCGACTCTGCGCTGGCAGAGTCGGCGGTCAGACCCGCATCCGCAGAAATCCCGACGGCGTTGAACCGAACCGTGCCGGTTTCGAAATCGCCCCCCACCGCCGGATCCGACGCCACCGCGCTGGCGGCTTCGATCGATCTGATCCGATGACCCCCGTTCCCGTCGCCGCCAACGGCGCCCAGCTCAATGTCGATCACATTAAGGACGCGATCGGCGGAGGCACGGTAGCTGAGCGCGCGAACGCGTCCGCCATCGGCCGCGAGTATTCCCGCCGTATCAACCGCCGGACGCGCCGCCGCCACGTCCTCGAGCGTCAGACGGGCGCCGTCCTCCAGGGCGACGTCGAGACTGTCCAAGCGTGCCGCGACGGCGGACAAGGCGCCCTGCTGCGTAAACTCCAGGCGGCTCAAGTCCAGCCCCTCAGCCTCGTAATCCACACCCGCAGCGCGATCCTGAATCAGTCGCGTCGCGTGGGCGGCATCGATTCGAAGCCCGTTCGGAATGCGGCCGGAAAGCTGGCCCAGCGTCACCCCGTCGAAGCGTGAAACGTTGACGTGAACATCCACGTAGCGCGCGCTGTCCGCATCGATACGCTTGGCCTTGAGCTCGCCTTGAAAGCTAATCGCCGGAAGTTGAAGCTCGGCTGCGGCAAACTCCAGCGTCGCAATTTCACCGCTGCGGTAGCGCATCGATCCCAGCTTCACGCTCTCTGCCTCGATTCCTGACTCGTAGCGGATGGTGAAATCTTCACCTTCGCCGTGCTCGATCTGGACTAGATTTCGACCGAAGCTTCCATACGCAAACCGCTCCGTGCTCAGCTTGCCGGCTTCGATCTGCCTGGAACCAATGATCATGCGCGCGGTGCGAACACCACTCGCATCCCAGATGGGATCCCCTGACACGGTCTGACTCAGGCTCTCGGCGGTCGCCTCATCGGAATATATTTCCCCCGAGGCCGAGACCGCCGCGCTGGAAAACTGAAGTTTCGCGCCCCAAGTCTCAACGCTGCCGGTCTTTTGCCGCAGAGACGAGGCGGACAGCGCCTCGGCTTCGAATGGCCGTTCCGCCCCGCTCTCAACGCGTCGAGCACGCGCCCGCTCCAGGTCGACGGACACGTTGTCGACACGGAAGCCGGCATTCTCAGTCTCCAGCGCCTCAATCCGCACGGGGGCGCCGACGCGGATTTCGATTCCGCTGGCGCCAAGCGAGATGAAGCGGGCGCTGCGCGAGGAATCGGCGTTCGCGCCTTCGTTTTCCGTCGCCTCGGCGCTGTCGGCGGTGAGCCTGCCGATTCGGTATCCGTCTGATCCGAGCCGCACCTCCTCCATCAAGAGATCAAATGCCGCGGCGGACCTTCGGCCGCTATGCTGCACTTGGATCAGCTTCGCGCTGACCGCGGTGAGCGTTCCCGCCTCGAACCGATACCAGCCCCGACCCGAGCGATATTCGGAGTTGGCGCTCAAGCGCGAGAGCTCAATTTCCATGCGCGGCGCCGCTTCGCGGCTCGCGTCAATGCGTAACAGCTCGCCACTGAGCCTTCCGCTGGCTTCAAATTCAGTGGCGTGGCGCATTTCACCGCTCCACGAGAGATCGCGCGCGAGCAGCCCGTAGGGCGCGACGGTGGTTCGCCGGGCCGCCTCCAGGGCCGGGGACGTTATGCTGCCCTGGGCGACAAATCGCGGCGCATCTCCCGCGACGGGAATGAAAACCTGGGCGTCGCCGCTCCACTCGGCAACTGTCCTGGTTATGCTGGTTTCGCCTGTGTCGAGCTCGAGCCCGTCGATCCTCACGTTGCCGGACAAGTCCGCGCTGACCACGGCGTCGCCCTGAACGTACTCCAGGCCAAAGGTACCGCTGCCGTCGACTTTTCCGCCCACGGATCTGGGCGTGGCCAGACCTAACAGGTGTCCGAATCCCTTCAGATCGAGTGCTTCCAGCTCATATCGGCCCTCGAACGCCGGCAGGTTGTCTACCATTCGCGCCTGCCCCGCGAGCCTGAGTGATCCTTCGCCGACGGCGCCCTCCAGCTGAAAGGCCACCCGTGAACCGGCCTCGAGGTGTGAAAGGCTGCCAAGGCTCAAACTACGCAGCGCGACCTTCTGGCCGACCTCCTCCGAGAGACCAATAAACTCAAGATCGCGCAGCACCACGTTGCCGATGTTGATGTTGAGCTTTTCAAGCGCTGGAATCGCGGCGGCGCGGTCCGGGGGCTTCCATTCCGACGCCTGCAGCTGTGCCAAATCGACCCGCGCATCCTTTACCTGGAAATCGATGATGCGTATGTTTCCTTTGAGCAGCTCCGCCATTTCCACCCGGGCGGTCACTTCGCCCCAGCGAATTGCGGGTCCGCCCGCCTGGCCAACCTGGAAGCCCACGAGGGTCACCTGCTCAGAAACCAAATTGACGCGAGCACCCTCCACGGAGGACACGAAGCCATAACGCGCAAGAGCTTGAGGCAACCCGTAGCGGATGAGCGCAGGTAAAGCCAGATAGGTCAGCACAATGAGCGCTACGGCGGCAGAGAAGCTCCACCCGATCAGGCGAAAGAGGAACCTGAGGCCGAAGCTGCGGCCTCGTGAGGATTTCTTCGATGGGCTCAACGGCGATTTTGTTCGGTAACGAGGGGCGAAGATCCTAACACGGGGCCGCCTTGCCAACGCCGGGCGCGCTGAGTCGCGGCGGCGAAAACAAGCTTAAAGTTTTGGAGGAGCAATGACACGACTGCCGGAAACGGTGCACAGCGAGGAAACTATTGAAAAGCTCAGGGCCATCGCGACGGAGATCCTGAGCGAAGCCAAGCGTCAGGGGGCATCGGCCGCCGAGGCGGGAATCAGCACCAGCTCAGGCCTTTCGGTCACGGTGCGTATGGGCGACGTCGAAACCATTGAGCACACCCGCGACAAGGGCCTTGGCCTGACCGTGTATTTCGGGAAAAAGAAAGGCTCGGCCAGCACCACTGACTTCAGCCCGGAAGCCGTGGGCGATACGGTGCGCGCCGCCTGCGCCATCGCCCGCCACACCTCCGAGGACGAGTGCGCCGGGCTGGCCGACGCGGAGCTGATGGCAAAGACCTATCCCGATCTGGATCTGCTGCATCCGTGGCCGCTGGCGCCCGAGGAGGCCATCGAAATCGCCCTCGACGCCGAGAACGCGGCGCGGGCACACGATCCCAGAATCACCAATTCAGAGGGCGCGGACGTGAGTCATCATGAGGGCTCATATGTCTACGCGAACTCCAACGGGTTTGTCGGCGGATACGCCACCAGCCGACACGGGATCAGCTGTGCGGTCATCGCCAAGGACGCTTCCGGAATGCAGCGGGATTACTGGTACAGCGTGGCGCGAAGCGCCGGCGCGCTCGAGCCGCCGGCCCGGGTCGGCGAGAAGGCCGCCGCGCGGGCGGTAGAACGACTCAGCAGCCGCAAGCTCTCCACCCGAACGGCACCGGTCATTTACACGGCGGAAACCGCCCGCGGTCTTTTCCACCACTTCGTCAACGCCATTCGCGGCAGCAATCTTTATCGCGAAGCGAGTTTCCTTCTCGATCATCTGGGTAAAAAAGTCTTTCCAGAGGGATTCAACATCCGCGAGGAGCCACACCTGAAGCGTGCCCTGGGCAGCGCTCCCTTCGACAATGAGGGGGTGGCGACGCGGGCGCGGGATCTCGTCAGCGACGGCGTGCTCCAGGGCTATGTGCTCGACAGCTATTCGGCGCGAAAGCTCGGCATGCAAACCACCGCCAACGCCGGCGGTGTACACAACCTGGTGGTCGAACCGGACGAAGTGACTTTCGAATCGCTACTGAAGGAAATGCACACCGGACTGGTGATAACCGAGCTCATGGGAATGGGTATTAATGCGGTGACCGGTGATTATTCCCGCGGGGCCTGCGGCTTCTGGGTTGAAGGCGGCGAGATTCGTTTTCCGGTGGAAGAGATTACCGTGGCCGGAAACCTCCGCGACATGTATGCCGGAATTCGGCGCGTGTCCAATGACGTAGACGTGCGTGGAAACATTCGAACGGGGTCCGTGCTGATCGAGGAAATGACCATCGCCGGCGACTGAACGTCCCGGCCCACTGGCTGCAGTGCCTACTTCAATCGGTCAGCTCGGCACCGGTGGATTCCCGTAGACTCCGTTCCTGGGCGTCAACGATATAGCGGCAAATCTGATCGAAGACGTCTTCGTCCCCGGGAATGTCCAGCACCACTCGGCGCGCGTCGGCGTCTTCTTTAATTCCCGATTGAACGGATCGTATCTGCGCGGGAATGCTGAGGTGCAGCTCGCCGGACGTGGAAAGCCGCGGAAGCCACACGTTGAGCTCAACTTCGTCACCCTCACTTAGAGGAGTGATGTCCACGTTGCGCAAAAACACCGCAGCTGCAACGGCGGAGACGTCGAACAGCATGCCGGTAAATTCCTCCGATCCTTTGACTACGGACGCGGCGACGGGTCTTTCGGGACGAACTCGACGAAATCTTCTCCTTTCCATAGGCTCGTCGTGCTCGATGAAGTGGGAGAAGGTCACTTCGCACGCAGCTGCATCCACACGGTTAGAGTAT
>JBFIYQ010000185.1:0-5695 GCA_041605275.1 Gammaproteobacteria bacterium | reverse complement strand
ATCCCCGGCCCGCGCGTGCAGGCATACGCCGGCCCGGGCCGCAGTCTGCGCGCGCAGGCCCTGGGCCATGAGCGCACCGATGACCCCGGTCAGCACGTCGCCCATACCGCCGCTGGCCATTCCCGGATTACCGTCCGCGCACACGTACACCTCGCTATCCGGCGCCGCGGTCAGGGTACCGGCGCCTTTGAGCACGCAGGCACATCCGAAGCGCGCGACCAGCGAAGACAGAGCGGCAAAGCGGTCGGCTTCTACTTCCGCCGCGCTGGATTTCAGCAGCCGTCCGGCTTCTCCCGGATGCGGCGTAATCACGCAGCTCGAAGACAGCCCGGCGTCCGTATTTTTCGCCAGAAGATTGAGCCCGTCGGCGTCCACCACCAGCGGTTTCTCCGCTTCGAGCGCAGACGCCAGCATTCGCTTTGCCCAGCCGGACTGACCCAGTCCCGGCCCGACGGCAATCACGCTGGCCCGTTGCAGCAGCGGCTTCAGTTCCGTCTTCGTTTCTACGCCGTGGGCCATGATCTCCGGACGCCCGGCGTGGATGACGTGGGCGTGGGCGGCTCTCGAGGCCACGCTGACCAGCCCCGCACCGCTGCGGAGCGCGGCCTCGCCCGCCAGCCGGGCGGCGCCGATGTAACCGCTGTCCCCGCCGATAACCAGCAGGTGACCGAACCGTCCCTTGTGCGCGGCGCGGGGGCGCGGTCCCAGGGTTACGCGAAAATGTTCCAGCCGGTCCAGCCGCGCGTCCGGCGGACGCCGCTGATAAATGGATTCCGGGACGCCCAGGTCGTGAAAATCGACCCGGCCGCAGCGCTCCGGCCCGTCGCCGGTGAAGGTCCCCTGCTTGAGGCCGATGAAGCTGACCGTTGCAGTGGCGCAAACGGCCTCACCCATGACCCGGCCCGTGTCGGCGTGTAGCCCGGAAGGAATATCCAGCGCCAGAATCGGCGCGGAAGTTTCATTCATGCTGGCGATGGCCGAGGCCCAATGACCTTCCACCTCACGGTCGAGGCCGGTGCCCAGAACGGCGTCCACGATGACTCCGGCACCGTCCAGCGCCAGCGGCGTGAATGGTGCCGGCGACACGCCAGCCGACTCCAGCGAAACCCGGGCTGCGAGCGCGTCGCCGCGGAGTCGCGTCGGGTCGCCCACCTCGGCCACCCGCACGTCCATTCCGTGCTCTTTAGCCAGTCGCGCGACCACGTAGCCGTCGCCGGCGTTATTGCCTCCGCCGCATACCACCGCGACGATTCTTGTCTGAGGCCAGGTGCGGAGCAGCAGCTCGAAAGCAGCCTGCCCGGCGCGAGCCATCAGGGTGGCGCCGGGGATGTTGAGCTCTTCGATGGCGATTCGGTCGAGCTCGCGCACCGATGCGGCGCGATAAAGCCCGTCCGGCAAGCGTCGGTTGCTCATGACGATGGCCCGAATCCTTATGCGTGGTTCAAAAGCGCTGGCGTTTCGCTGTCATCATGCGCTTGAGACTTATGATTGAAAATCTGGATTCGTCTCAAGAGTTCAGGTTGAAAAAGTTTTCGCGGTAATAGCGCAACTCTTCTATGGAGTCACGTATGTCCTGTAGCGCCTGATGGGTGCTCTTTTTCTTCATCCCCTTCGCGATTTGAGGCGCCCAGCGGTTGCACAGCTCCTTTACGCTGCTGACGTCCAGGTTACGGTAGTGAAAGTAACGCTCGACGTCGGGCATCCAGCGGTAAAGGAATCGGCGATCCTGACAAACGCTGTTACCACACATGGGTGAGTTTCCCGGCTCCACGTGCTGCTTGAAAAAATCAATTGTCTCGGCCGAAGCCGAAGACTCGTTGTAATCGCTCTCACGCACCCGGTCGATCAGTCCGGAGTTGGTGTGAGTATCGCGGTTCCAGCTGTCCATCCCTTCAAGCACCGCATCCGGCTGACGTATGGCAATCACCGGGCCCTCCGCCACGATCGCCAGCGACGCGTTGGTGACGACGGTGGCGATTTCGATTACACGATCCTTGTCCGGATCGAGCCCGGTCATCTCCAGGTCAACCCAGATCAGATTGTTGTTGTCGACCGCCATCGGTTAGAAAATCAATCAGCTGGTGACTGCTGCGGATTCAATGAATCTGGACATTGCAAAAGTCTAGCAGAGTCGTTCAGCGAGCACGCCGCGGCCTACAAGCGCCCTCCCGCGACGTGATCTCCCGGATCCGGCGGGGATTGAAGCGCTTCGCGGTATAGAGGCAAACTTAGGTGCAGAAAAAGGACTGGAGCGCACGTCATGAACGATTTGACCGCGAAACACTGCAAGCCCTGCGAGGGAGGCGTGTCCGCAATGAGCGAGAACGAAGCGCAGAAGTTTCTCAAGCAGATTCCCTCCTGGTCGCTTTCGGAGGGCGGAAAATCTATTCAGAGGGAGTTCAAATTCAAGAATTTTCACCGCACCATGGAATTTGTCAACGCGCTGGCCTGGATTGCTCATCAGGAGGACCATCACCCCGATCTCGAGGTGGGATATAACCGATGCGCCGTGCGTTACAGCACCCACGCCATCGGGGGGCTTTCCGAAAATGACTTCATCTGCGCCGCCAAGATCGACGCTCTGGTCGCTTAAGCGGCGGCAAATTTCGCCGGTCGATATTAGCTTCCGTGTCGACGGTTTTTCAGTTCGCGATTCAGTCGAGCTCGGTGCGCCCGCGAAACGCGTGCGCCAGGGTGGTGCTGTCGACGAATTCCAGCTCTCCGCCCAAGGGTATTCCGTAAGCCAGCCGCGTCGCTTTGAGCGAACGGGCGCGGACCATCTCGCCGATGTAGTGGGCCGTAGCCTGCCCTTCTACGGTAGAGCTGGTCGCCAGAACCACTTCTCGCACCTCGCCCTGGTCGAGCCTTTGCTCCAGGACATCGAGCCCGATCTGCTCCGGACCGATCCCATCCAGCGGCGACAGGTGTCCCATAAGAACAAAGAACAGGCCCTTGAAGCCGGTGCCTTTGTCTATGGCGATCATATCGGCGGGCGTTTCGACAATGCACAGTGTCTTCGCATCCCTAGAGTTGTTGCTGCAGACATCGCAGATCTCGGCGTCCGTGAGCGTCCGACAGCGACGGCAATTTCCCACCCGATTCACGGCTTCGCCGATGGCCATGGATAGCCGCCGGCCGCCTTCCCGGTCGCGCTGAAGCAGGTGGTAAGCCATGCGCTGGGCCGACTTCGGACCGACACCAGGCAGGCAGCGCAGAGCCTGAAGCAGCTCCTCGATGACGCTGACGCGTGGGGAACGGGCGGACGCCTCGCGCACCTGCGAACTCTGCGAAATTTTGAAGCGGCTCTCGGCCATTTTTCTAGAAGGGCAGCTTTATTCCGGGAGGCAGCCCCATCCCCGCGGTGAACCCGGCGAACTTATCCCGGGTCGCGGCCTCGACTTTCTGCACCGCGTCATTCACCGCCGCGGCCACCAGGTCTTCGAGCATTTCCCGGTCATCACCGATGAGGGACGTATCGATACTGACGCGGCGCACGTCGTGGCGGCCCGTCATGACCACCTTGACCAGGCCGCCGCCGGATTCTCCGGTGACCTCCATGCCGGCGATTTCCTCCTGGGCCTTCTTGAGGTTCTCCTGCATCTCCTGGGCCTGCCGCATCAGGTTTCCCAACCCGCCTTTCATATCTTTCACTCCTCTAAGCTTTCTTTCCCGGCATGGTTACCGTCATCAAATCCTGTTCAGATCGTACCGCGCCGCAGCGAATACAGTGCTGCGGATCATTGCAGCGACGCGGCCGGCAAATATCAGTCTCCGGAATCGGCGCCGTCGGATCCCGGCATCGGCTGTACCAGCTCCGGGTCCACCTTGGCGCCGAAGGTGTTGCAAAGGTCCTGCACGAAGGCGTCCCCCTGGATCGCCTCCACCGCTTTGGCGCGCCGATTTTCCTCGGCGCGCTTGCGCACCGCTGCGGGCGTATCTTCGTTGGGCGCGTCGACCTCCACCACGAGCGCGGGCTTCCCCCTGAGCACCGCGTGCAGCGCCGACTCCAGCTTGTTCTGAACCCCCGGTCTCAGCAATTGCGCGTGCTCGGGAGCAAGCGCCAGGCGCAGCTGCTTCGCGCTGGCCTGACGAAGCGCGCAGTTCGAGGCGAGCTCCCGCGCAAGCCCGTTGAGCTTCAGCGATTCCACCAGCGCCGGCCACTCGGCGGCGGAGACGGAAGCGGGGTCTCGCGTCCCTTCGCTGCCGGCTTTGGCCGTGGTCACCCGCCGGGGTAGCGGGCTGGTCCCGGCCCTTCTTTTGGGATCGGTTTTTTCCCGCGGCGACTCAGGAACCGCGCCGCCAGCTTCGGTCCCTGCCGGCTGAAATGCCAGCATTCTCAGCAACGCCATTTCGAAGCCGCCGCGGGGATCCGGCGCCAGGGGCAGGTCTCTACGCCCGATCAAACCAATCTGGTAAAAGAGCTGAACGTCCTCCGGCGGCATGCGGCTCGCCAACGCCTTGATCGCTTCGATATCTGGTCGGCCCGCCAGAGCGTCGGGTACGGCCTGCACCAGCGCGATTTTCTGAAGCAGAGAAAGTACCGCGCTGAGCGCTTCTCCAAAGTCGGTCACCTCGCTCGCCAGTGTATCGACCGCCCCCATCACCGACTCAGCGTCGCCGCTGGCGAGGGTCTCCAGCAGATTTTGAACCTGCCCCGAGTCAAATGCGCCGAGCATGGCCCGGACCTCGGACCCGGTGAGCTTGCCGCCGGCGAACGCGATTGCCTGGTCCAGCAGGCTGAGCGCGTCGCGCATGCTGCCGTCCGCCGCCAGGGCGATCAGACTTACGCCCTCCTCCTCCGCCTCGACACCCTCATCCTTCAGAATCGCTTCCAGGTGCTGTGCGATCTGCTCCGGGGGCAGGCGCTTCAAATTGAACTGAAGGCAGCGCGAAAGCACGGTGATGGGCAGTTTTTGCGGATCCGTGGTGGCAAGGAGGAACTTGACGTGCGGCGGCGGCTCTTCGAGGGTCTTAAGCAGCGCGTTGAAGCTTTTGTCCGAGAACATGTGGACCTCGTCGATGAGGTACACCTTGTAGCGGCCGCGGGTAGGCGCGAACTGCACGTTTTCCATCAGTTCCCGGGTCTCGTCCACCTTGGAGCGAGAGGCGGCGTCCACCTCCAGAAGATCCACGAAGCGGCCTTCGTCAATCTCGGTGCAGCTGGAGCAGCTTCCGCATGGCGACGACGTGACGCCTTTCTCGCAGTTCAGGCACTTCGCCAGAATGCGCGCCACGGTGGTCTTGCCGACTCCCCGGGTGCCGGTAAACAAGAACGCATGATGCATCCGGTCCACGTCAAGCGCATTCTTGAGAGCGCGCACCACGTGGTCCTGACCGACCATCTCGGCGAAGTTTTTCGGCCGCCATTTGCGCGCCAGTACCTGATAGCTCATGTGAAATCGGCTTCCTTTTCGAATCGTGGCCGGTGATGCCGCAGGCGGGACGCCGCCGGCGCCTCGAAGCGGAGAATTATACGCAGGCGGGCGTCAGTCTTCAGGCGGATTTCTTCAGCCCCGTCCGGCGCGGCCGGGCGGGTATCATGGACCCCTCGGGCATACTGGTTAAACGTGTCCAGGACCGGAGCCCGGTGGAAGCAGACATGTCACATGTCAGACGCCCCAAAGGGTGCTTCGACCCGTGGAAAGGTGGGGACGGTATGCGGGAAAGATTGCGTCTAGCGTAGATTGGACGTCGT
>JBFIYQ010000184.1:0-5734 GCA_041605275.1 Gammaproteobacteria bacterium | reverse complement strand
AGGCAAATGATCGAGTACCGCAAGCATCCGCTGGATATTCTGAACTGGTTTTTGCAGGGGCGCTTATTCGTCGAGCTCGGTTACGACGACGAGCCGGGGTTTCTGAAGCATTTCCCGGATACCGCCGCCTGGGTGGAGGATCTCGAGTGGGTGGACCGCCAGCTCAGGGTCAACTACTTCAAGCGCATTCAGGCGCCTCCCATTATCGTATTGAGCAAGCGCGCCTTCGGTTTTGATCTGCGGGAATCCCAGCTTCCGGAATATTTCCCGAAAAGTTACTTGGCGCGAAAATCCGAAGTTATGACCAGGGACATTCGTTTCGCTTTTTCAGGTCCTGCTTGACCGGGGTCAATTCAGGGGGGTTTCGAAAATTTCCCTGGTCAATTAATGTGAGCGCCAGGCTTTCGCCATCCGTCGGGACGAGCCATGAACTACGAAAAAATCTTCTCCCGCCAGATACAGGGCCTGCGCGAAGAAGGCCGCTACCGGGTATTTGCCGATTTGGAGCGTCAGGCCGGGGCCTTTCCCCGGGCCACGCGCCACGCCGCGGATTCCGCGCACGAGGTCACCGTCTGGTGTTCCAACGACTATTTGGGCATGGGACAGCACCCGCAGGTGCTGGAGGCCATGCACCTGGCGCTGAACCGCTGCGGCGCCGGGGCCGGCGGCACCCGGAATATCTCCGGCACCAACCACTACCACGTGCTGCTGGAACGCGAGCTCGCTGACCTCCACGGTAAAACCGCCGCGCTGCTGTTCACCTCAGGCTATGTCTCCAACTGGGCGGCGCTGGGGACGCTGGCGTCCCGGATGCCCCAGTGCGCGGTGTTTTCCGACGCCTGGAACCACGCTTCGATGATCGAAGGCATCCGCCATAGCCGGGCGGAAAAGCACATCTTCAAGCATAACGACCCCGAGGATCTCCATCGTAAGCTCGGGCGCGTGGACCCCGATCGACCCAAGCTGGTGGCGTTCGAGTCGGTCTACTCCATGGATGGCGACATCGCGCCCATCGCTGAATATTGCGACGTGGCCGAGGCCCACGGGGCCATGACCTATCTGGACGAAGTGCACGCGGTGGGCCTGTACGGCCCGCGGGGTGGCGGCATCAGCGAGCGCGACGGCGTTGCCGACCGGGTCACCGTGATCGAGGGCACCCTGGGTAAAGCATTCGGCGTGCTGGGCGGCTATATCGCCGCGTCCGAAGCGCTGTGCGATTTCGTCCGCAGCTTCGCCTCCGGCTTCATCTTCACCACGGCGCTTCCGCCGGCGGTGGCCGCCGGGGCGCTCGCAAGCGTGCGCCACCTCAAGTCGAGCCAGGCGGAGCGAAAGCGGCACCAGGCGCTGGTGAGGCTGGTGAAGGGCAAGCTTGCCCGCGCGGGTCTTCCGGTGATGGAAAATCCGAGCCATATCGTGCCGGTTCTGGTGGGCGACGCGGCGCTTTGCAAGCGGGTCAGCGACGCGCTCCTCGACCGGTTCAATATCTACGTTCAGCCGATCAACTACCCGACCGTGCCGCGCGGCACGGAGCGGCTGCGGATCACGCCTTCTCCGGTGCACGGCGAAGCGGAGGTCGATGGGCTGGTGAGGGCGCTTTCCACCATCTGGACCGAGTTCGGGCTCAAGCGCGCTGCTTGACCAATTGCGCGGCGGGGCGGGGGCCTGATCCGGCGGTGCACGCATGAGCAAAACGCTCGGCGTTGCCGTCCTCCACGGGATGGGCACCCAGCGCAGCAAAGCCTTTGCCGATCCCCTCATCGATGAGCTCCAATCGCGCTTAAAGCAACCAGGTAAGATCGCCTGGCGCCGGATCTTCTGGGCAGACGTGCTGAGCGCGCGCCAGGACAAATATCTCAAAGCCGCGAACCGGAAAAACGAGCTGGATTTCTTCAACCTGCGCTGCTTCGTGGTCAGCGCTTTGGGAGACGCCTCGGCCTACCGTCGGGTGGACGACGACGCAAAAAGCACCTACGGCCGGATTCACACCATTATCCGTGACGAGATCGCTGCCCTTAAAAAGGAGCTCGGCAGCGATCAGGCGCCGCTGGTAATCCTCGCTCACTCCCTGGGCGGACACATCATCTCCAACTACATCTGGGACATTCAGAAGAAAAACGCTATCGTCGCGCCCGGCGACAGTGATTTCGAGCGCATGCGCACCCTGGCGGGACTCATCACCTTCGGTTGTAACATTCCCCTTTTTACTTTTGCGTTGAAAAAAATCGTTCCTATTTCCCTGCTCAAAGGCGCCCGCTGGCTGAATTTTTTCGACCCGGACGACGTGCTCGGCTATCCTCTGAAACCCTTGAGCCCGGAGTATCGTCGCGCGGTCAGCCGTGACATCGCCATAAACGTGGGCGGTATTGCGGCCAGCTGGAATCCGCTGTCCCACTCCAAATACTGGACCGACAACGATTTCACCAAGCCGGTGGCGAAGTTTCTCGACAGCCTGCTTTAATTGGGGTGTGGACTGGCATCTTTCTTGAGATTGAGCGGCGCGGTTTTGCCTAAACAAATTGCCTGGCTGATTTTGATATTCGCGAGCGTTGCGTTCGCGCAGAACGCGCCCCGGAGCGTGGACGGCGCCGCCGTGGAACGCTTCAACCGGGCGGTGGCGCTGGCCCGCGAGAATCCGGCAGCGGCCATCGAGCTGTTCGAGGCGCTGACCGAAGATCACCCGCAGTGGCCCGAGCCCTACAACAATCTCGCCGTGCTCTATGCCGACCAGGGCGAGGAGAAAAAAGCCGAGCAGGCGCTGCTGGCGGCCATGGGAACCCATCCCAGCTATGCCCTGGTGCATAAGAATCTGGAGGCGCTCTACGCCGGCATGGCCGGGCGCGCCTACCGCAAAGCGCTAACCGGCAACTCGGCGGGCACGGTGCCGCCGAAGCTTGAGCTCGCCGGCCGCGTCGGCGCTGCGAGCTTAATCGCCAGCGCAGCCGCGGCTCCGCCGGTCACCGGCGGACAGACGACCCAGCCGACGCCCGAGCCGGCGCCGGCGGTCAAGGTAGCCACGGCCAGCTCTGCGCCCCCGGCGCCAGAGCCGGCGAAAGGGGAGACGGCGGACGAGGCCCGGAGGGCGGTGTTATCCACGGTGGCGTCATGGCTGGAGGCATGGTCGTCCCAGGATGTGGAGCGCTACCTGAGCTTTTACGGCCATCACTTCGAACCCGGCAAGGGCATGACCCGGGAGCATTGGGCCGCCATCCGGCGCAAGCGGGTCGCGGCGCCCGAATACATCCAGATCGATATCCAGAATCCCAGCGTCACCTTCGAGGCGACGGACCGGGCGTCGGTGCGTTTCCTTCAATCCTATCGGTCCAATACCTTCGACGGTGAAACCATCAAGACGCTGCGTCTTTCCCGCGGTAGCGACGGCTGGAAAATCATCCGCGAAGAGACCGGCGGCTGACGCTGGCGTCCTTTCCCCCCAGGTGTCTATCAAAGTCTTCCGCCGTCGTCCTTGTCGGCAGCGGATTGTGATCCAGTTCGCAGTTTGAACCCCGTGCTGCCCGGCTTGGTTGAAAGTCGTTTTCGAGGCACTTATATTGCACTGCAGCAATTCACTAATTCGCTGACTTAATAAGGGCTTTTGGACAGCCCGGGAGTTCAATGGAAATGGAAAATCGAGCCAGCACTTCGATACTCGACCTCACCCTCAAAGCCCGCCACCTGCGCAGCGCTTACCTGGCGACTCTCGTCCGCAGGGCGCTTCAGAGGGTCGGCAAAGCCGCCCCGCGCACCGACGCGCCCCTGACGGAGGCTGACATCGCCTTCGAGCGGCGCTAGGCCGTCGTATCATCGAACAGGGTGCTTCGACGGCACCCGGCCATGAACGTTGTTCCCGCCGAGACGTCACCTGTCGCTGTCGCCGAGACGGTTCGCCTCGGAGACGGCGGGGGACTTTTAATCCGGCCCGTTCGCCCCTCGGACAAGGGGCGTTTCCGAAGTGCTTTCGAGGCCCTGTCTAGCCTTTCGCGATATCGCCGATTCCTAGCCCAAAAGAACGCCTTGAGCGAGGCGGATCTGCGTTTCTTCACCGAGGTGGACGGCGAACGGCACTACGCCCTGGTGGCACTGGAGCAGACGCCCGATGGCGGAGAGGACGCGCTGGTCGGGGCCGCCCGCTACATTCGCCTGGACGACGATCCGGATAGCGCCGAGATCGCGGTGGCGGTGGTGGACGCACACCAGCGCCGCGGTATCGGCAGACTGCTGCTCGATCGCCTGAGACAGGTGGCCTACGCGCGGGGAATCCGCCGCATCCGGGTCTACCTGATGGCGGAGAACCTGCCTGTTCGCAGGCTTCTAGAGGCTCTGTTCGGCGACCAGGAGCTCGAGCGCGACGGAGACATCATCAGCGGCGATATTCCGCTGTTCCTGCCTGAGTCCGAGCAAGAACGGGTGTCCAGAGCCCCGCTGTTCGAGCTTCTGAGGCTGGCAGCGGAGGAAGCGGTGCTGCCCATCAGCCTGTCGCTGACGCTGTCCCGGGCGCAGCTCGCGGCATTCAAGCGCCGGATTTCTTGATACTTAAGCTACGACGAATCCTCTGCCCGGCCTGGTGCGGTCAATCCAGGAACGTACTCGACGCGTGCACGACAAATTGGTGAGACACTCGAGCCCGCGGTTCTAGGCGCGATGACGCCAACAACGCGGGCTTGCGCTTATTTGCCGTGGTTGACGGAATTTCGAAATGCCACCAGCTGGGCCAGCGCCATGGTGCGCCCGTCAGGGTCCTTCACCAGTCCCTCGCGATAATGCTGGATGTCCAGCTCGGCGAACTGATCTCTGAGTTCATCCGGCGCCAGACGGAAATCGGGATCTTTGGGACCGTCCACGGCGAGGTCGGTGCGGATGTGATGCTCATACAGAATCGCGCCACCGGGCTTCAGCGCCTGAGCCAGCCGCGGCAGCAGCCGGCGGTTGACGTAGCGCGCCACCACTACCACATCGTAGTGGTCCGACTTCGGCTGGTAGGTATCCAGGTCGGCCTCAATCCAGTTCACCTTAAGCCCCCGCTCGCCGGCCGTCTGCCTCGCCCGCTCGAGCGCGAAGGGGGCGATATCCACGGCGTCGACTTCGTATCCCAGCGAGGCAAGATACAATGCGTTGCGTCCGGCGCCGCAGGCGATGTCCAGCGCCCGGCCCCGAGGCAGCTTCGGCTGCCATTTCTGCAACAGCTCGGTGGCGTGGGGGCGCGCGCGATAGCTGCCGTCGCGATAGCGCTGGTCCCATCTTTCCCGATCGGCGTCCGTCATGGAGCCGTATCAGCGGGCAAACGGGTGAGCAGTTTCAGGCATCGGGCGGGACGATTCTTTTTTCGCACCGGTCAAGCTTCGCGTCGAAAGTAAAGCTATATTAACGCCGACTTCCACCCCGTCGAGCAAGCAGAAGAAAAGACCATGCAAATGGAACTTGCGCTCAAGCAGTCGAGACGATCTGCTCGGGTCATCGGCATTATCAGCACCGCGCATTTCTTCAGCCATTTCTACATGCTGCTGCTGCCGCCGCTGTTTCCTCTGCTGAAGGAAGTCTACGGCGTCGGCTTCACCGAGCTCGGACTCGCCATCACCATCTACAGCTTCACCACCGCGCTCACCCAGGCGCCGGTGGGCTTTCTCGTCGACCGCTACGGCGCGCGGGCGATCCTGATCGCCGGGCTCGGCCTCGAGTCGCTGGCCTTCGTGCTCATCGGAGTCATCCCTGCTTATGCGGCGCTGCTCGCGCTGATGGT
>JBFIYQ010000183.1:0-5761 GCA_041605275.1 Gammaproteobacteria bacterium | reverse complement strand
TCGGGAACCCCTCCGCAACGCAAGCCGTGCATTGTCCGTAACTTAAGATAGGGTGTCAAGAATTTGGCTGAGAATAGAACCTAGGGAGCCGGCCTGCTAATCGCTTGATTTGGCGGCACATTGCGGCCCGCTGCGGGGCGCGCTCAGATCCACTCTTTGGGGCATAAGAACCGCTCGTAGAGGTCCGCCTCTGGGGTCCCCGGCTCCGGCTGCCAGTCGTAGCGCCAGGCCGCCAGCGGCGGCATGGACACCAGGATGGACTCCACGCGGCCCCCGCTTTGCAGGCCGAATAATGTCCCCCGATCGTAGACCAGATTGAACTCCACGTAGCGCCCCCGCCGGTAGAGCTGAAAGTCGCGCTCCCGCGGGCCATAGGGGTGCGCCTTGCGCCGCTCCACGATGGGCAGATAGGCGAGAAGATAGTGGTCACTCACAGCGCGGACGAAGTCGAAACAGCGCTCGAAGCCCCAGTCGTTGAGGTCGTCGAAGAAAATCCCGCCGATACCCCGTGGCTCCGCCCGATGCCGGAGAAAAAAATACTCGTCGCACCACGCCTTGAAGCGGGGATAGACGTCGTCGCCGAAAGGACGGCAGGCGGACGCGGCTTGGGTATGCCAGTGCACCGCGTCCTCCTCGAAACCGTAATAGGGGGTCAGATCGAAGCCGCCGCCGAACCACCAGTCCACCGGCCCGGGGTCCTCGCCGGCGCTGAAAAAGCGCACGTTGAAGTGGCTGGTGGGCACATAGGGGTTTAAAGGATGGATCACCACCGAAACGCCCAGGGCCCGAAACGACCGCCCGGCGAGCTCCGGCCGGGCGGCGCTGGCCGAGGGGGGCAGCGCGGCGCCGTGCACGTGGGAGAAATTGACCCCGGCGCGCTCGAATACCGCGCCGTCGGACAGCACCCGGGAACGTCCGCTGCCGCCCTCGGGACGCTGCCAGGCGTCTTCGCCGAAGCGCCGCTTTCCGTCCGCCGCCGCCAGCGACTCGCAGATCCGATCCTGCAGAGCGAGAAACTCTGTCTCCACTAATTGGGCCCGGGCGCCGCTCACGGGCGGCTCGCCCCCGGCCGCACCACCGCGCCGCTGGCGCCGTCGCGGATCTCCGTGGGTCCCGACTGTGAGCCGACGTCACCCGGAACCACATAGTCGACGCCGCGGGATTTGAGCGACTTTCTCAGCGAAAGCGCGCTTCTCGCCGGCGGCCGGCCGCTCAAGTTGGCGCTGGTGGAGACGATGGGGGCGCCGAAGGCGCGGCACAGTCCAGCCGCCACCGGGTGGGCGCTGACGCGTACGGCCAGGGAATACCTGCCGCCGGTGAGCCAGGGGCGAGCGCGGGGGCCGGCGGGGAGCAGCCAGGTAACCGGTCCCGGCCAGGTGGACGCGAGGCGGTGCTCCATTTCGGAGTCGGGTAAAACAAAGCCGGAGAGCTGGGCGCGGTCGCAGGCAATGAGGATCAGCCCCTTTTCCATCGGCCGGTCCTTGATCTCGAGCACCCTCAGCACCGCGGCCGCGTTCTCGGGATCGCAGCCGAGTCCGTATACCCCCTCGGTCGGATAAGCCACCACGCCTCCACCCAGCAGTATGCGGGCGGCTGTCTTCAGGTGCCACCAGCTCACGGCGCCGCGGCTGGGGGGACCGCCCCCGAGTCATGGCCCGGATCGGCGCGCCCGTTCATCAGGGAATCAGCGCTTGCCCCGCGCCGCCTGGAGCTTTTTGTCCTTGGCCACCACCGCGTCGGCCTGGGCGCGGCGCTCGTCCGCCACCCGTTTGGCCAAAGCCGGATCGGAGACGGCAATAATCTGCGCCGCCAGATAGCCGGCGTTCTTGGCCCCCGCCTTACCGATGGCGACAGTAGCCACGGGAATGCCGCCGGGCATCTGCACGGTGGATAACAGCGCGTCCAGACCGGACAGCGGTCCCGCGTCCACCGGCACTCCGATCACCGGGCGGGTGGTGAGCGCGGCCACGGTGCCGGCGAGATGCGCGGCCATCCCGGCGGCGGCGATGAATACGGCGCATCCCCGGGACTCCGCGTCCTCGACATAGGCGTGAGTTTGCGCCGGCGTGCGGTGAGCTGAGCTCACCTTGACCTCGTGGGGGATATCGAATTTGTCCAGCACCTCGAGTGTTGCCTCCATCACCGGTAGATCGGAATCCGATCCCATCAATATCGCCACGAATGGTTGAGTTGCAGCCATGTCCTTAAGCTCTCAGTGGTGAATCAAGTTGGTGAATCAAGTTTGAACGGTCGGGTTCAACCGAACCCGTGCCGCCGCCGTGAGGCGAATCCGCCTCAGCTGGCCTTGCGTTTTGTCTTGCGACGCCGGGATGCTGGCGCCTTCGCGATCAGCTCACGACATTCTTCTAGCTTGAGGCTCTTCGGGTCCCGGTCCTTGGGCACCCGCGCGTTCTTCTTACCGTCGGTCACGTAAGGCCCGTAGCGACCGTTCAGGACCTTGATGCCGTCATCATCGAAGACTCGAATTTCGCGCTCGGCGTCGAGCTTCTTCTTCTGCGCCACCAGCTCCAGCGCGCGATCCAGCTTCACCGTATAGGGATCATCATCCTTGCCCAGCGATACGAACTTATCACCATAGCGAACGTACGGCCCGAAGCGGCCAATGTTGACGCTGACGGGTTCACCTTCGGGCGTTTCCCCCAGCTCCCGCGGCAGCTTGAACAGCGCCAGCGCCTCCTTGAGCTCGATGGTGTTCATGCTCTGGCCCGGCCTCAAGCCCGCGAACTTCGGCTTTTCCTCTTCCTCCGCGGTGCCGATCTGGGCATAAGGACCGTAACGACCCATGCGCACGGAGACGGGCCGCCCGCTCTTGGGGTCGACCCCGAGCTCACGCGCCTTGGAGGCTTCACGCCGGCTGACATTCTTGTCTTTGTGCTCCACCTGCTTGTGGAACGGCTTCCAGAATCGCCGCATCAGCGGCACCCACTGCTGCTCGCCGCGGGCGATACCGTCGAGGTCGTCCTCCAATCGCGCGGTGAAATCGTAATCCACGTAATCCGAGAAATGCTCGGTCAGGAACTCGTTCACCAGACGGCCGATGTCCGTGGGGACGAAGCGGCGGCTGTCGAGCTCAACGTACTCCCGCTGCAGCAGGGTGGAAATAATGGTGGCATAGGTGGAGGGACGACCGATACCGTACTCCTCCAGCGTTCGAATCAAAGATGCTTCGGTGTATCGGGGCGGCGGCTCGGTGAAATGCTGCTCGGATCGTATTCCCGCGAGATCCACTAGCTGGCCCTCCTTGAGCGGCGGAAGTTTACGCTCGTTCTCGTCGCCCTTGCTGTCGTCCTGCCCCTCTTCGTACACCAGCAGGAACCCGGGATCCGCCACGGTGGATCCGGTGGCCCGGAAGAGATCGTCGCTGGACTCACCGCAGCCCAGGTCTACGCCCACCGTGTTGATGGTCGCGTGGATCATCTGACACGCGACGGTACGCATCCAGATGAGCTGGTAAAGCTTCATCTGATCTTTGTTCAGATGTGACTTGATACTGTCGGGAGTCCGCGCCACGGAAGTCGGTCGGACCGCCTCGTGGGCCTCCTGGGCGTTTTTGGCCCGGGTCTTGTAAAAGCGCGGCCGTCCGGGAAGATTTTTCTCCCCGTAGGTGGTGGCGATGAAATCGCGCATCTCGTCCAGAGCGTCCTTGGCCAGGGTCACGGAGTCAGTGCGCATATAAGTAATGAGACCGGTGACGCCGCCCTCTCCGGTGTCGATTCCCTCGTAGAGCTGCTGGGCGATACGCATGGTGCGCTGGGCGTTGAATCCCAGCTTGCGGGCGGATTCCTGCTGCAGCGTTGATGTGGTGAAGGGCGCCGCCGGATTTCTTCGGCGCTGCTTCTTTTCGACTGAAACGACTTTGAGCTTGCCGCCGGCTTTCTCCAGCAGGTCCTTTTCTACCGCCCGCGCGCGTTTTTCGCTGGAGATGCTGAACTGCTTGAGCTTCTCCCCGCCGTACTTGTTCAGCCTGGCGGCAAACGCGGCGTCATCGGCGCTGAGATCGGCGTCGAGGGTCCAGTACTCCCTCGGTTTGAACTTCTCGATCTCTTGCTCGCGCTCGCAAATCAGCCGCAGCGCGGGGCTCTGCACCCGGCCCGCGGAGAGACCGCGCTTGATCTTCTTCCAAAGAAGCGGCGACAGATTGAAGCCCACCAGGTAATCCAGCGCCCTTCTCGCTTTGTGAGCGTCGACCAGCTCGCTGGAAATGTCGCGCGGATGATCAACGGCGTCGCCGATGGCGCGTTTGGTGATCTCGTGAAAAACCACCCGGTGCACCGGCTTCTTGCCCAGCGCCTTGCGCTCTTTCAGCACCTCGACCACGTGCCAGGCGATGGCCTCCCCCTCCCGGTCCGGGTCGGTGGCCAGATACAGCGCGTCGGCCTTTTTCATCGCCTTGCTCAGGGCATCGACGTGCTTTTCGTTTTTGCCGATGAGCTCGTAGTGCATCTCGAAGCCATTGTCCGGCTCGACCGCGCCCTCCTTGGGACGCAGGTCGCGCACGTGCCCATAGGACGCCAGGACCTCGAAGCCGTTGCCGAGGTATTTCTTGATCGTCCGGGCCTTTGCCGGGGACTCGACTATGACCAGATTCTTAGACATCTAATAAAAACAGGCAGATAGCCGCAGTTGCGGCATCGACACAGGAACAAGCTTAGTGGAGAAAAAGGGCCGTTGCTCGCTGGCGCCGCGCCGCCAGGGCGGATCAATGCAGTCGGCCGCTCGAGCGGTCCAGAACCAGATCCTCCATAAAGGCGTATACGTCTTCTTTTCCGGGCTGGTTGAACAAGACCATCAGCACCACCCATTTGAGCTGCTCGAGATCGACACCGCCGGACTCCAGCGCCATGACGCGATCGACCACGAGCTCTCTGGTTTGAGCGTCCAGCACGCCCGCTTGCTCGAGAAAAACCAGAAACCCACGACAGTCCAGATTCATCCGGTCGATTTCGTCCTCAACGTAGATCCGGGTGCAGGGCGCACACGACACCGGCTCCGTCTTCATCGATTCTGCGTTAATCGCAAGACTCTCTAGCCAGTTAAACGCCTTGCCGATCTCTTCACCGGGAAATCCTGCGTCGAGGAGCGCCGTTCGGATGACTTCCTGATCGGAATCCACCTCGATCTCATTTTCCAGGTAGTTCTCGAAAAGAAACATGAGAACGTCGAGCATGGTTTCCTTCATTTCAATGCCTTCCGGTTGCGCGGCCGTACAGGCCACCGGGAAGCGATGACACGTACCCCTGCATTTCGAGGGCCAAGAGGATGGAGGAAACCTCTTCTGCCGTCAATCCAGTGCGCTCTATTAGCGTATCTACGCTCGCGGGATCGTGACCGAGCGCACGTATCAGGGTACGAGCCGTAGTCGATTTCAGGTTCAAAAGATCGTTCTGGTCGTTATCGCGCGCGGAAGAACCGACGCGGGAGTCACACATGGACGCCAGCGTCGGCGCGATTTCGGAAACGATGTCGGCGACGGACTCAGTAAGCCTCGCCCCCTCGCGCAGCAATCGATGGCATCCCTTGGACAGCGGATTGTCGATGGAGCCCGGAAGCGCGAAGACTTCCCTTCCCTGATCCCCCGCGAGTCTCGCGGTGATTAGCGATCCGCTTTTCAGCGTGGCTTCGACCACCAGTACGCCCAGGCTCAATCCGCTGATGAGGCGGTTACGTCGAGGAAAGTGCTCCGCCCGCGGCGGCGCCCCCGGGGGAAACTCCGAAACCAGCGCGCCATGGGCACGAACTT
>JBFIYQ010000182.1:0-5835 GCA_041605275.1 Gammaproteobacteria bacterium | reverse complement strand
TGGCTGTTCGTCGTGCTCGACCGTGCTTTCACCCTTGCGTTCCGTGACGACAACAGGCGTGATTTCCTTGGAAAACGTGCCGTCGTCGATGGCTTTTTTCGCGCGTGTCAGGGATTCGATGGCAAACGCGTCCTGCGACTCGCGGGTGAACTGATACTTCTCGGCGCAATCCTCGGCGAAGGTTCCCATGAGCCGGCCCCTGTCGTAGGCATCCTCGAGACCGTCCAGGAACATGTGGTCGATGACTTTTCCGTGTCCCATGCGAAAACCCGATCGGGCCTTGTCCATCAGGTATGGGGCGTTGGTCATGCTCTCCATGCCGCCTGCAACCATCACCTGGCCGGTGCCCGCGCGCAACAGATCGTGCGCCAGCATGGCGGCCTTCATTCCCGAACCGCACATCTTATTAATGGTGGTGCAACCGGTGGCAAGCGTGAGCCCGCCTCCCAGCGCGGCTTGACGCGCGGGCGCCTGTCCCAATCCCGCGGGAAGTACGCAACCCATGAATACCTCATCCACGTCGTCCGGTTTTACCTCGGCGCGCTGCAGGGCCGCCTGGATGGCTTTGGCGCCAAGCTGCGGCGCGGACGCGGCGCTCAAAGATCCCTGGAAACCGCCCATGGGCGTCCTTGCCGCACCGGTGATTACGATGGGATCGGAGGGTGTGTTCATTTCAGTCGTTCCTGTCTAAACGTGATCGGAGTGTTTCTATGTGGTTCACGAATCAAACGGCAGTTCGCAGATGGCAGGTGGCAGGTCGGAACACGGAAGCAGTTTTATTGACTCGCCCCAGCTACCATCTACCGTCTAACATCTACCCAGTCTCTTCAAACAATTCTCTTCCTATCAGCATTCGCCTGATCTCCGACGTCCCGGCGCCGATCTCGTAAAGCTTGGCGTCGCGCAGCAGGCGGCCGGTGGGATAATCGTTGATGTAGCCGTTGCCGCCCAGGCACTGAATCGCTTCCAGCGCCATCCAGGTGGCTTTTTCCGCCGAGTAGAGAATGGCGCCGGCGGCGTCTTTGCGGGTCGTTTCCCCACGATCGCAGGAAGCGGCCACCGCGTAGACGTAGGCGCGGGATGCGTTCATGGTGGTGTACATGTCGGCGAGCTTGCCCTGCATGAGCTGGAACTCGCCTATGGGCCGGTCGAACTGCTTCCTCTCGTGAACGTAGGGCACCACGATGTCCATGCAGCTCTGCATGATCCCGAGCGGACCGCCGGACAGCACCACACGCTCGTAGTCGAGTCCGCTCATCAGCACGTTGACGCCGCGGCCTTCCCCTCCGAGCACGTTCTCCTCAGGCACCTCGCAGTCTTCGAATACGAGCTCGCAGGTGTTGGACCCGCGCATGCCGAGCTTGTCCAGCTTTTGCGCGGTGGAAAAGCCCTTGAAACCCTTCTCGACGATAAATGCGGTGATGCCGCGAGGCCCGGCGTTCGGGTCGGTCTTGGCGTAAACCACCAGTGTGTTCGCGTCGGGCCCGTTGGTGATCCACATTTTGCTGCCGTTGAGCACGTAGCGGTCGCCTTTCTTGTCGGCGCGAAGCCGCATGCCCACCACGTCGGAACCCGCGCCGGGCTCGCTCATGGCCAGCGCCCCAACGTGCTCACCCGAAATCAGCTTGGGCAGATAGCGCTTCTTCTGATCTTCTGTGCCGTTGCGGCGGATCTGGTTGACGCACAGGTTGGAGTGGGCGCCGTAGGACAACCCCACCGAGGCCGAGGCGCGGCTCACCTCTTCCATGGCCACCACGTGTTCCACGTAGCCCATGGCCGCGCCGCCGTATTCCTCTTCTACCGTGACGCCGAGAATGCCGAGGTCTCCCATTTTGCGCCAGAGATCCTTAGGGAACTCATTTTCCCGGTCGATGCTCTCAGCCCGCGGGGCGATCTCATCCGAGGCGAACCGCATCACCGAATCGCGAAGCATCTCCGCCGCATCGCCGAGATTAAAGTTGAGAGAGGGGAGCTGGTTAGGAATCATTTCTGCAGGATCCCGTGTGTCATGTTCACTCTCGTTCTCCTAAGCCCCGCATCACCATCATGGTTTCGGTCATGGTGGCGCAGAGCCGTTCCCCTTCGCCCTTCAATACCATCACGTCGGCGTGACAGACGATGATAGAGCGTCCCGGTTTGACCACCCGGCCGGTCGCCTCCAGCAGCTCGCCGTCGGCGGGGGCGAGGAAATTCACTTTGTACTCGATAGTGAGCACGCTCGCATCCGGTGGCATCAGGGTGAATCCGGCGTAGCCGCAGGCCGAGTCGGCGATGGTGGTGGTGATGCCGCCGTGGAAGAAGCCGTGCTGCTGACTCAAGGAATCCCTATAAGGCAGTCGGATTTGAATCCGGCCGGCTTCCACCAGGGACAGCTCGGCGCCGATATGGGCCATGATTCCCTGTCGACTGAAGCTTTTCTGCACCCGGGCGGCGAAATCCGGATCGGCGGGCGTGAAATCCAGCGAAGATTTGCTTGGGGCGTCCATCAGGCGGCGTTCTCGTCTCGGGATTCAAGGATCTCGGCGCAGCGCTTTTCCAGCGCGTCGAGCTCTTCGAGCACCCGATCGATGTCTCGTCTTTGCTCAAGCAGGGTCCCGCGACGCTGGCGCATCTTGCCGATGAAGCGCTTGAGCTGGCTCGCCTCTCCGTTGGGCGCGTCGTAGAGCTCGAGCAGCTCGCCGATCTCTTTCAGAGAAAAGCCCAGCCGTCGGCCGCGGAGAATGAGCTTGAGATGCACCCGATCCCGGGCGCTATAGATACGATTCTGGCCGGACCGCGTGGGCGCCAGCAGGCCCAGATCCTCGTAATGGCGAATGGTGCGGGTGGTGACTTCGAACTCGCGGGACAGATCGCCGATGGAGAATGTTTCGCTCATCAAAGCCAAGCTCCGAGGGAGGTCGGACGTTCCGGGCCGGGTCTAAACAGGACTCGCGTTCGCGTTAGACTTATGACGTTACGCGCCCGGAGGCGACATCAATGGTTTAGCCTACTTGACGTTTACGTAAACGTCAAGTACGTTTATATAACCAGTTTTCCTCAGATCCCGAGCGAGGAGTCCCTTATGGCCACGCCCGCTGCCGCCACCGATATTGGCACCCGGCAGATGCCGGCAGCCAAGAACCGGCTGCGCTTCGTCACCGCGGCCAGCCTTTTCGACGGTCACGACGCCTCCATCAATATCATGCGCCGCATCCTCCAGAGCCAGGGGGCGGAAGTGATCCATCTGGGCCACAACCGGTCCGTCGACGAGGTGGTGACCGCGGCGCTCCAGGAGGACGCCCACGGCATTGCGGTCAGCTCCTACCAGGGCGGGCACGTGGAATACTTCAAGTACATGGTGGACATGCTGCGCCAGCGCGGCGGCGAGAACATCCGCGTATTCGGCGGCGGGGGCGGCGTCATCGTGCCCTCGGAGGCCCGCGAGTTGCACGACTACGGCGTCACCCGCATCTACTCGCCGGAGGACGGTCAGAAGCTTGGCCTCACCGGCATGATCGAGGACATGCTGGCGCTGGCCGATGCGGACTTGACCCAGTCGCTGCCGAAGGGACTCCGCGCGGTGGAGAAAGGTGATTTTCGCGCCTTGGCGCGTCTCATCAGCGGCATCGAAGGCAAGACCCTGGATGACGAGACCCGGGCGGATCTGCTCGAGCGCGCGGCGCAAAAGTCGAGCGTTCCGGTGATCGGTATTACCGGTACCGGCGGCGCGGGTAAGTCCTCACTCACCGACGAGATCGTCAGGCGTTTCCGAATCGACTACGAGGACCGGCTGCGCATTGCCCTCATTGCGGTGGATCCATCCCGGCGAAAAACCGGCGGCGCGCTGCTGGGTGACCGCATCCGCATGAACGCCATCGATCATCCCAACATCTATATGCGCTCCCTCGCGACCCGCGCGTCTGGCCACGAGATCCCCGAAACGCTGCCTGAGGTGATCTCCGCGGCGCGGGTGGCGGGCTTCGACCTGATCATCGTCGAGACTTCCGGAATCGGACAGGGGGACGCCGGAATCGTGCCCCACGTGGATGTCGCCATGTACGTGATGACGCCCGAATTCGGCGCGCAGAGTCAGCTGGAAAAGATCGACATGCTGGATTTCGCCGACGTGGTCGCGATTAACAAGTTCGACCGCAAGGGCGGGCGGGACGCCCTGCGCGACGTGCGTAAGCAGGTGCAGCGCAACCGCAGTGCGTTCAAGCAATCCGCGGACGAAATGCCCGTATACGGCACCATTGCCTCACGCTTCAACGACGACGGCGTTACCGCGCTTTACCTGCGCCTGGTGGACACCATTGCTCAGAAAGGAAGAGGTGACTATCGCGGCGGCGCCCTGCCGAAGGTCGACGTGGCCTTCTCTTCCGAGAGCACGGCCGTGGTGCCGGCGGCCCGGGTGCGCTATCTGGCCGAAGTCGCTGAGACAGTGCGCGATTATCACAAGACCATCGCAGAGCAGGCAAAGCTCGCCCGGGAGCGTCAGCAGCTTCGCGAGGCCAGGCGCATGCTCGAGGAGTCTGGACAATCGTCCGATAAGCTAACGGTGCTCGAAGCAGAGCGCGACGAAGCCATGGACCCCCGGGCGAAGAAGCTGCTTGAGATCTGGCCCAAGATCAAAAAGAGCTATTCCGGCGACGAGTATGTGGTGAAGATCCGTCACCGCGAGCTTCGAACCAAGTTGCGCCATACCACGCTTTCCGGCTCCTCACTTCCGAAGGTGGCCGTACCGCAGTTCGAAGACGAGGGCGAAATACTGAAGTTCCTGCTGAAGGAAAATCTCCCCGGCAGCTTCCCGTACACCGCCGGCGTCTTCGCCTTCAAACGTGAAGGCGAAGAGCCCTCGCGCATGTTCGCCGGCGAGGGTGACGCGTTCCGCACTAACCGGAGGTTCAAATATCTGTCCAAGGATTCCGAAGCCAAGCGGCTTTCCACCGCCTTCGACTCGGTAACGCTGTACGGATTCGATCCCGACGAGCGGCCGGACATTTACGGCAAGGTGGGCAACTCCGGCGTCTCCATCGCCACCCTGGACGACATGAAGGCGCTCTACGACGGCTTCGATCTGTGCGACCCGAGGACGTCGGTATCGATGACCATCAACGGGCCCGCGCCGACCATATTGGCGATGTTTCTGAATACCGCCATCGACCAGCAAATTGCGGAATTCGAGCAGGAGAACGGCCGCCCGCCCACCGACGAGGAGGTAGAGAAGATCCGCGCCTGGACCCTGGAGAACGTGCGCGGCACGGTGCAGGCGGACATATTGAAAGAAGACCAGGGGCAGAACACCTGCATCTTCTCCACCGATTTCAGTCTGCGGATGATGGGGGACATCCAGGCGTACTTCGTCAAGAACCGGGTGCGGAATTTTTACTCGGTTTCGATTTCCGGCTATCACATCGCCGAGGCCGGGGCGAATCCCATCACCCAGCTAGCGCTGACGCTCTCCAACGGCTTCACCTACGTGGAGGCGTACCTGGCGCGGGGCATGGACATCAACGACTTCGCGCCCAATTTCTCGTTCTTCTTTTCCAACGGCATGGATCCGGAGTACTCGGTCATGGGGCGGGTGGCGCGCCGCATCTGGTCTACCGCCATGCGCTTCAAGTACGGCGCCAACGAGCGCAGCCAGAAGCTCAAGTATCATATCCAGACCTCGGGCCGATCGCTGCACGCCCAGGAGAGTGACTTCAACGACATCCGCACCACGCTGCAGGCGCTGATCGCCACCTATGACAACTGCAACAGTCTGCACACCAACGCCTACGACGAGGCCATCACCACGCCCACCGAGTCTTCGGTGCGCCGCGCGCTTGCGATCCAGATGATCATCAATCGCGA
>JBFIYQ010000181.1:0-5906 GCA_041605275.1 Gammaproteobacteria bacterium | reverse complement strand
GTCCAGTCCGTCGGTAAAACAGAGTTGACTCCTGATCTGTGCCGCGCGGCGGCATTCGGCGTCATGAATGATCGGCAGCGCTCTGAATTCGAAGAAACCATGGAATGTGATTTCGCCATCGCGCTGCCGGACGCAAGCGCCCGCTTTAGAGTAAACGTGTTTCGACAGCGCGGTGAGGTTGGAATGGTTCTCCGCCTGGTGCCGGTACAAATTCCGACTCTGGCGGACTGGGGCCTGCCGGAAGTGCTGGCCAAAATCATCATGGCACGCCGGGGCATGGTGCTGATGGTCGGGGCGACCGGATCGGGCAAGTCGACCACACTCGCGGCAATGCTCAACCATAGAAACGAAAATCAGGCGGGGCACATACTCACCATCGAAGATCCGATCGAATTTTCCCACCCCAACAAACGATCCATCGTCAGTCAGCGGGAGATTGGGACCGACACGGTGTCTTATGCGCGGGCGCTGAAGGCCAGCATGCGAGAAGCGCCGGATGTGGTCCTGATCGGCGAGATCCGCGACAGAGAAACCATGGAGGCCGCGCTCGAGCTTTCCAACACGGGCCATCTCGCCATCGCGACTCTACACGCCAACAACGCGAACCAGGCCATGGAGCGGGTGGTGAACATGTTTCCACAGGATCTTCATAAGCAGCTATTCATGGACCTGTCGCTTAATCTACGCGCCGTCATTTCACAGCGGCTCGTGCCCGATGTCAGAGGAAAACGCTGCGCGGCTATCGAAGTCATGCTGGTTACGCCCCATATCGGCGAGCTCATCCTCAAAGGGGAGCTGGACGAAATCAAGCAGGCAATGACGGATAGCGGAGCGAGTGGCATGCAGACGTTTGACGACGCTCTCTTCAAGCTTTACAAGGATGGCCGCATCTCGCTGGAGGAGGCGCTCAATAACGCCGACTCTCGAAACAGTCTGGAAGCAAAGATCAACTTCGGCTGATCGGAATCGCGCTATCGCGCGCGGTCCGGCGCTTTAAGCAGCTCGACGCGTTCTTCGGTCGCGGGATGCGAAGACAGATATTCGAGCACGCCCTTGTCCGATCCACCGTGGGACTCGGTCAGCCGCTTCAATATATTCGCCAGGTGTATCGTCGATATGCCGCGCGCGCGCAGCGCTTCGGCTGCGAAATCATCCGCCTCACGCTCGAATTCACGGGTGTACTTCTGCTGCACCAGAAAGGTCGGCAGAGTAGCCGACAGTCCGGCGATGGAGCTTAAGTCCCCGAACAATCCCGCTATTAGCAGCGCGGTCATGGAGTTCTGCAGAACCTGCCGCAGGATGTGGCGGTGATGCACGTGTCCGATCTCATGGGCCATGACCGCGAGCAGCTCTTCATCTCTCTGGGCAAGGGTTACTAGGTCGTCGGTGACGACGACGATTCCCGACGGCAGCGCAAAAGCGTTGGCGCCGAGCCGCGGGCTCGAGCGGAGCTCAAGACGAGAATCCGGCCTCTCCATATCGCCGCTGGAAAGCCTCCGAAACAATTCCTCCAGCTTCGACCGGGTCGACGCATCTAGGGTTGTAGGCCTGAAAATTCCGCGGTCGAGGGTCTCCAGCCCCTCGCGTCCCAGCGTCGACTCCACCCCAGGCGGCAGCGCAAAGGCGACTTGTCGTGCCAGCACGGGTATGCCGTACTCAATGACGCTGAAAACTACTCCGAGGCAGATGACCAGAGCCGCGAGCGCCGTGGTGTAGCGGCTCTCCAGAAAATGGAGGAAGCGATTGCCCTCGTAACCGCCGAGCCGTTCCACGGCGGCGTCGATAGCGTCGTTATCGGCAACCTCCAGGCGGGCACCGTCGGGAAGATAAAGGTAGCGCGGCGTGTTTCCCAGCCGGGAAGAAATTCGCAGCGCCGGGTACTCCAGCGAGCGATCCAGGTCTACTCCCCGGATTTCCACCAGGCCCTCCTCGGTAAAGACGAGCTCCACGTTCCGCCGGACCGACGAGCGTCCGTCGTAATACGCGGCGGACGTTTGAATCACAGCCCTAGATCGAGGTCCAGCGCGTCGCCCATTTCCTCGCCGGTTGCGGTGACGCGTTCCCGCTCGCTTGCAGTAAATCCGTCCAGAGGCTCCTTCGCCAGCAGCGAGAGGCAGGAGAGCCGGTAGCGCACGATGCGCACCCTGGCCCACGGAATCATCATTCCGACGCTGAGCACGATGACAACAATGTTGCTGAACTGGATCCAGAGGACGCGCATGGGATCCATGCGCATGTCCAGCTCGTGTCCGGCGAGCTTGACGTTCTGCAGCACGTAATTGGTAATTATGGTCTGTACCACGATGGCCGTGCCCATGAAGATAGCCAGCATTGCAAGATAGGTCGCCACAGACCACAGGACCAGGAAGCGCTCGGTTGCGGGATCGCCGGGATTTATATCCGGGTTTCCGAAAATATCAGACATTGCCACAAGCCCGCCGAGCATGACCGTCATCCCCACGAACAAACCCAGGACGACCAGTACCGCGATGACGTACACCACATAGAAATAGCGCGCGCCGCCGTCGAACTCGAAGGACGTTTCACCGTAGCGGCTGCGCTCCACCATGAATCTCTTGCGCAGATAGATAGCGTAAGGATAGGCAAGGCCCAGCGTAAACACGGCAAATATCGTCCACAGAATGTAGAAGCGAAAAGCTTCCCCGTATTTACCGTCGAAATGAAACCGCAGGTTGCGGTAGCTGGAATATCTAGCGTTGAAGGCAAGCGCCTGGATCACGACCCAGGGAAAAAGGAACACCATGCCCAGGCCCATGATCGCTGCAAGCAGGGGCGCGTACACTGCCACCACCTGATACAAAAGCAGCACGGAGATGATGAGAACCCTCCCCTTGAGGATGTTGACCGGGTTCGCGGTGTATTCAAAGCTCGCGCCGTCGAGAGTGGTGCTACCGTAAAAATATTGCTTGTTTCGAACCTTTGCCCAGGCGGAATAGATACCGAGGGTGAGGACGGAAAGCAGCACGTTGACGATCCAGATGCGAAAGTATTCGCCCCCCGTGCCCGAAAACTGGAACCGGAGCCGCTTCGGGTCATCGCTCGCGCTCGCCTCTGCCGGCGGGGCGACGACCGGCGCCCGTGGATTGAGTTCGATGGAAGCCATTACGAATTTCGCCTGGTTCGGTCTGGATGGATGGGTATCCGGCAAAGGGCACGAGGCTCGACTCCGGCGCGTGAGCACGCTCGCTCACGGCGAGGACGCGCAGGCTAGATGATGCCCTCGGATTTGAGCCTTTCGATTTCCTCGTCTGCAAGACCGAGTCTCTCCCGGAGGATTTCCCCGTTGTGGGCACCCAGCTCGGGTCCGGCCCACTCGGTTCTCCCCGGGCTGTCTTCAAGTATGGGCGAGATCGCGGGAATTTTTAGCTCGAATTCGTCCACCGTGACCTTTTCGAACATGCCCCGGGCGTTGAATTGGGGATCTTCCAGCATATCGGCGACGTTATAGATGGGTCCGCAGGGCACCTCCGCGCGCTCAAGGGTCTCGAGCACCTGGCGGGAGTCCAGGATTCCGGTCCAGGCGGCGATGGCCTCGTCCACCTCCCGCTGATGGGCCACGCGGCCGGCGTTGTCGGCAAGGCGCGGATCAGCCGCCATTTCCGGCCTGCCGGCGGCGGTCATCAGGCGGCGAAAAATGGAGTCGCCGTTGCCGCCGATGATCACGTACCTGCCGTCGGCGCAGAGGTAGGTGTTGGTAGGCACGATTCCTGTCAGGGTAGAGCCCGACGGCTCCCTGATGATGCCGGCGCCGTCGAATTCCGGCACCACCGCTTCGAGCATGTTGTAGACGGACTCGTAGATGGCCACGTCCACCACCTGTCCCCGGCCGGACCCGCCTGCGCCGCGGTGTACCAGCGCCAGCAGCACGCCGATGACCGCGTGCAGTCCCGCCAGGGTGTCTCCCAGGCTCAGATTGGGCCGAACCGGCGGCTGGCCCGGAAATCCATTGATGTAGCGAAAGCCGCCGAATCCCTCGCACACCGAGGCGAAACCCGGGCGCTCGGCGTAGGGTCCGGTCTGCCCGTAGCCGGACACCCGGGCGACGATGAGCTTCGGGTTCTCGGCTTTGAGCGCGTCGGGGTCGAGTCCCCATTTCTCCAGGGTGCCCGGGCGGAAGTTCTCGATCAGCACGTCGGACCGGGTCGCCAGACGCTTGACGATATCGCGTCCCTGTTCGCTTCGAAGGTTGATCGAAACGGATTTCTTGTTGCGCCCTATGCTCCGCCACCAAAGGGAGGTGCCCCGTTTGAGCACGCGCCAGTTTCTGAGCGCGTCGCCGCTGCCGGGGGGCTCGATCTTGATCACCTCGGCGCCGAAATAGGCCAGCACGCAGCCGGCGAAGGGGCCGGCAATAAGTTGACCCATTTCCAGGACCCGCACCCCGTCCAGAGGTCGCGGCGTGGATTGCTTCTCGGAGCCCATGTGAGCGGCTTCAGCGCGACGGGCGCGGCCGCTCGCTCAGAACGCTGGCGACCGCCAGTCTCGAGCGCAGCGCTTCCGCATCCAGGGCGCGCAGCATGCGTTCGGCCTCCAGGCGCGAGCTCGCCTCGAAGCTCAAGCGGCGCACCTCGTCTCCGCCGCGGCGGGAAAAAAACAGCACCATGCTGCCGTAAGACTCCTTACCCACCACCACGTCCCAGGTGGCTCCGGTTTGGTCCTTGATGGAGCGCATGAACGGCCATTCTATACGGGGACCCCGGGCTAATACCCGTCGAAGACCACGGTTGCACCGTCAAACACCGGACCGTCCACGCACACCCGCTTCATCGCCGGGCCCTCGGGCGTGCGAATGCGCACGGCGCATCCGGCGCATCCGCCCACCGCGCAGGCCATGTACTCCTCCAGGCATAGCTGCGAAGGCAAATCGTGGCTTGCCGCAAGCGTCTGGGTCGCTTTTAGCATGGGCGTAGGGCCGCAGGCGAAGATCTCAACCTGTTCGCGTTCTTGAGCGGGCAGCGATTCGATCCAGATCCCGGCCAGATCGGTGACGTATCCGTCAAAACAACCGGCAAACCCCTTGAGGCTCGAAAGCCTGCTCGGTATCCCCCAGTCCTCCATCAGCGGCATACAGGCGATTACGCCGGGCGGCATCCCGGGCAGCATGATCTGGGAGGGGCGCGGGGAAAATGGGAACGGCACTTCGGACCCCATCAGCACCAGGGGCATGGCTTCCGCGCCCAGATGTCGGATCCGGTCGGAAAGGAAAACCATGGGCGGAATGCCGACGCCGCCGCCGATAAGCAAGGGTCGGCGACGGGAGGTCGACGGCCTGAAGGGTACGCCGATGGGCCCGAGCACGCTGATCCTTTGCCCCGCCTCGGCGTCCGCCAGCAGCCGGGTGCCCTCGCCCACGCGCTTGTAAAGAAACTCCACCCAGCCGGCGCGGGCATCGGCGCGCATCACCGACATCGGCCGTCGCATCGGAAGCATTTCGTCGCAGCGTATATGTGCGAAAGTACCGGGCTCGGCGGCCGCGGCAAGCTTCGGAGCATCGATTCGCATCACGAACTGGTCGCCGTCGAACGCATGGTTCGACAGGATCTCCGCGTCTTCCAGAAAAATGCTGCCGCGATGAGGATGAACCATCAGGCTTCAATTGAAAAAGGCTTCTTCAGTTCGCGCCGAAGTCTACTATAGGAAGCCTGTGCAAGACCGGGGGGGTTGATCACCTTGACGCAACGGGTGCCGACTTTCCGCGCCGACCCGGCGCGCAATTTTCGTTTTGCGTCGGGGCTGCTGGCTTTTGACCTTCGATTTCTGGTAAAAGGCGGCGGGCATCGCTTTCGGCGAGAACGTTCTAGAGGCGAATATCTTTGACCAAATCCTCTGACCGGCTTTTCCACGTTCTCGATCCTCGTCAGTTTACCCGGCCGCTATTAGACGAG
>JBFIYQ010000180.1:0-5908 GCA_041605275.1 Gammaproteobacteria bacterium | reverse complement strand
TGATGGATGAGGCGAGATCGAGGTATTCGCTCAGGGTGCGGTGCGTAGCGTCCTCGTCGTCGCCGGTAAGACGCGAGTATTCGGCGACGTCCGCGTAGACAATGGCGGCGAGCTTTCGCGGTAAGCGTTGCTCCATTTCGGCACCGCTCCCCTGAGTGGGATGGTCGAAATGTCGGCGCACAGTATGGCGCGTTTGGCCGTCATCCGCGAGTCCACCACCGGTGCTCGAGTCCGTCTGACTGTATTATTCGAGGTCAATGTACGAGATTGGCCGCGTGAACAGACATTCCGAAACTCAAGGCCTAGAGGCGCCGAAGGATGCCGAAACCGCGCGGGCGCCCCGCCTGCGTCCGCTGTTGAGGCTTTGGCCCTTCATCCGGCCCTATCGCCCGAGATTGTTGCTGGCGCTGTCGGTACTGCTGATTGCTGCCGCGGCGAGCCTCTCGCTGCCCGTCGCCATACGGCTGGTAATTGACGAGGGATTCTCCCGCGAGAGCGCTGGTGCCATCGATCGCTACTTCATTGCCCTGTTTGCGCTGGCCGCGGTGCTGGCGGTGTTCTCCGCGGCGCGGTTTTATCTGGTTTCCTGGCTCGGCGAGCGCGTGGTGGCGGACGTGCGCAATGCCGTCTACCGGCACGTGATTACCCTGAGTCCCACCTTCTTCGAGGTGACCCGCAGCGGAGAGGTGCTGTCCCGCCTCACTACCGATACCACCCTGGTGCAGTCCATTGCCGGGGTGAATCTTTCGATTACGCTTCGAAGCGCGGTGACGTTCACAGGTGGATTGATCATGCTCGCGGTTACCAGCCCGCGTCTGACAGGCATCATCCTGCTGCTGATCCCTTTGGTGCTGGTGCCGGTGCTGGTGTTCGGCCGGCGCGTACGACGCCTGACCCGTACCACTCAGGACCGTATCGCCGAAGCGAGCGGCATTGCCGGTGAGACCCTGAACGCCATTCAAACAGTGCAGGCGTTCACCCTCGAGTCTTACCAGACGGAGCGTTTCGGCGCGGCGGTCTCGAGCTCATTCAATGCAGCGATTGAGCGGATTCGGGCCAGGGCGCAACTCACCGCGCTCGCCATCCTGGTGATTTTCGGCGCGGTGGTTTTCGTACTCTGGCTCGGTGCCCAGGCGGTAATCGAAGGCAGCATGACGCCGGGTGAGCTGGGGCAGTTTTTGCTCTACGCCATTCTGGTTTCCGGATCGGCTGCGTCCTTGAGCGAAATGTGGAGCGAGATCCAGCGCGCAGGCGGCGCCATCGAGCGCATTGTCGAGCTGCTTCAGGTAACCGCAGACGTTAAAGCGCCGCCGAACCCGCAAGCCCTGCCCCAACCGCCGCGGGGAGAAGTGGCATTCGAGCACGTAAAGTTCAACTATCCGTCGCGCCCGGACGAGCTGGCGCTCGACGACTTTTCTTTTCAGGTCCAACCCGGTCAGACCGTGGCGCTGGTGGGGCCTTCTGGCGCGGGTAAGACCACGGTGTTCCAGCTGCTGCTGCGCTTCTACGACCCGAGCGCGGGTCGAATCTTGCTCGATGGCGTCGATATCGCCAACGCGCGTCCCGAGGAGGTGCGCCGACGGGTAGGCATCGTGCCGCAGGAAACGGTGGTGTTCGCCGACACGGTGCTGGAGAACATTCGTCAGGGGCGACCCGATGCCAGCGAGGTGGAAGTCAAAGACGCCGCCCGCGCCGCCGGCGTCGAGGCCTTCATCGAAACGCTGCCCGATGGCTACGCGACGTTCCTGGGGGAGCGGGGCACGCGGCTTTCCGGCGGGCAGCGCCAGCGGATCGCCATCGCTCGGGCGATCCTCAAGAATCCGCCTGTCATGCTGCTGGACGAAGCCACGTCTTCCCTGGACGCCGAGAGCGAGCGGCTGGTGCAGCAGGCATTGGACGACCTGATGCGCGGCCGCACCACCATCATCATCGCCCATCGCCTGGCCACCGTGCTCAAAGCAGATCAGATCATGGTCATGGACCACGGCCGCATCATTGCCACCGGCACCCACGAGAGCTTGAGGGAAAGCAATCCGCTCTACGCGCGGCTGGCCGCGCTTCAATTCGATACGACCGAGGAGGTAGTTTCCGCCTGAAAGTTAATGGATTTCTGGCCGACGTGGCGCCCCGGATTGGCGAATTGCACTTCATTCTCCGCAGCGCGTTAGGCCAATCTCCGCTCCGGCTGTACAATTCGATTTTGTGTTCCGTTTGGGGACCTGTAGCGGTCGCCCAGGTCCCTGCGGTGACCATAATGAACAACTTGGGCGCATGGCTTGAATCCCTGGGTCTCGGAGACTACTCCGGGGTTTTCGCCGAGCACGCAATCGACGAAGAAATCCTTCCTGATCTCACCGACGCCGACCTGAAAGAGCTCGGCATACCCTTAGGACATCGCAAGAAGCTGCTGAAGGCCATCAACGCGTTCGGCGGCGACGGTGCCGGTGGCGAGGTAACAACGACAAACAAGCCTCGCGCGACTGCCCCGGAGCTCCCACCGGATTCCGAAGTAAGCCTTGCCGCCTGGAAGCGCATGCCCGGCGAGCGGCGACCCGTCACCATGCTGTTCGCCGACATCACCGGTTCTACCGCGCTCACCGAGAAGCTCGATTCAGAAGAGACGCACGATCTTCTCTACGGCGCGACTCGGCTCATGTGCGAGGCGGTGGAAGACAACCGCGGAACCGTGTGCCGGTTCATGGGCGACGGCTTGATGGCGATGTTCGGCGCACCGCTCGCTAGCGAACACCATGCCGTCGATGCCTGCGAGGCGTCGCTAGAGATGCAAGACCGGATCCGCGCCTATGCGAGGAAGGTCGGCGGCGGGGGCGACGGCGAATTGAAAATCCGGGTCGGTCTGCACTCCGGCGAGGTGGTGGTGCTCAAAGTGGGTGAGGGCGACAAGGCAGAGTACGACGCCTCGGGACCCACCGTGCCCTTCGCCGCGCGCATGGAGCAAGCGGCGGTACCCGGAGATATCTACCTTACCGAAACCACCCGTTCCCTTGCCGAAGCGCAAATAGATGTGGAGGCGCTCGAACCGGTGCGGGTGAAGGGGATATCAAACGCAGTGCCGGTGTTTGCCCTGCGCGGCGTGCGCTCTCGGCAGGAGGGGACGCTTCTCGAATGGCGCACGCCCTTCGTCGGCCGTCGCGCGGAGCTTGCCCAGTTCACCTCGCTCCTGGATGCCGTGTTGAGTGGCGGATACGGTCAGAGCGTTTATGTCCGCGGCGAGCCCGGTATCGGTAAGACGCGGCTGACGGAAGAGTTCGCGCGGCTGGCAATGGCGCAGGGCTTTGTGTGTCATAAGGGGCTTGTGCTCGATTTTGGAGTCGGCAAAGGGCATGAAGCCATTCGCGCGCTCGTTCGAAGCCTTTTGGATATTCCGCTTCGAAGCGATGAGTCTGAGCGTAACACCGCGGCAAATTCGGCGATTAAGAGCGGGCTCCTGAAACCGGATCAGCGCGTTTATCTCAACGACCTGCTCGATTTACCGCAGCCGGTGGAGCTGCGGACACTTTACGACGCCATGGATAACGCCAAACGCAACCGGGGCAAACAGCAGGTCGTTTCGGATCTGGTCACCGTGTGTTCAGCGCGAAGTCCCCTGCTGATCTTGATAGAGGATGTGCACTGGGCGCAGCCGTTGACCCTGGCGCACCTTGCGAATCTTGCGATAACCGTGGGCCAATGCCCCACGATTCTGGTCATGACCTCGCGAATCGAGCGCGACCCGCTGGACGCCTCTTGGCGCAGCGCAACCGGAAATGCGTCGCTTATGACGATGGATCTCGGTCCATTGCGCAAGGAGGAATCGGAGGTTCTCGCCAGCGGCCTGACCGATGTGGCGGACGTTTGGGTCAGGCAGTGTATCGAGCGCGCGGAGGGTAACCCACTTTTTCTCGAGCAGCTGCTGCGCACTGCCGAGGAGCACTCGCAAAGCGCAGTACCGGATTCGATTCAGAGTCTGGTGCTTGCGCGGATGGATCGGCTCCCCGTGGTCGACAGGCAGGCTCTTCAGGCGGCTTCGGTTATTGGTCAGCGCTTTGCGCTGGATGCCGTTCGGTATATCACCGAGCAGCAGGACTACGATTGCCACACTCTCGTGGGGAATCAGCTGGTGCGAACGGAGGGCGAGGATTTTCTCTTCTCCCACGCGTTGATCCAGGAGGGTGTTTATTCCTCGCTTGTCAAGAAAACTCGGCGCGAGCTTCACCTTCGCGCCGCTGAGTGGTTCGAAGACAGCGACGTCATTTTGTATGCGCAGCACCTAGACCAGGCGGGCGATCCTCGGGCCATTGACGCATACAATAGCGCCATCCGCGCGCAGGTGGCCGAATACCGTTACGAGCGGGCGCTGCAGCTTTGTGAGCGGGGTCTTGCCATCGCGACCAACCCTTCACAGCAGCACCGTTTTGGCTGTCTCAAGGGCGACATTCTTCTGGATCTGGGCCAGGTCGACGCCGGAATGAAAGCGCTTGAAGCCGCGCTCGAAGTTGCCGAGAACGACGTCCAACGCTGCGAGTCCCAGATTCTACTTGCCGCGGGACTCCGCTTGAGCACCGAGTATCTCAAGGCTCTGGAGCTGCTCGAGTGGGCGGAACCAGTCGCGGTGGCAAACGGGCTTGATCTTATGCTCGCCCGCCTGCATCACCTGCGAGGGAATCTCTGCTTTCCGCTGGGACGCATCGAGGCCTGCCGTGAGGAGCACGGTAAGGCGCTCGAATCTGCGCGGAAAGCGAATTCAGTGGCCGAAGAGGCGCGTGCGCTGGGCGGCCTGGGCGATGCCGAATATGCGCGCGGGCGCATGCGTACCGCGCTTGGGAATTTCAATCGCTGCGTCGAGCTTTGCCGGGAGCACGGTTTCGGCCGTATCGAGGTTGCCTATCTAAGTATGGTGCCCTTCGGCCGCCTATATCTATTTGAGATGGAGGAGGCCAAGCGCGCCGGCCTGGAGGCTGTGGAAGCTGCCTCGGCGGTGGGTCACCAGCGCGCTGAGATGAACGCCCGCGGTGGGCTTTGCCATATTTATACTCAGCTGGGCGACTGGGATGCGTCACTGGATCATGCAGAGCGCGCCATGATCTTGTGTCATGGCCTTGGCGCACGCGCCTGGGAACCGGTATGGCTTCTGTGGCAGTCGCTCGCTGAGAATGGGCTCGGCCGTCGCGCAGAAGCGCACAAGTTGTTGACCCAGGCAGCGGAGATTACCGCTGAATCAGACCATGCGTTCAACACCGGTCGAGTTTACGGCGCCTTGGCGCTGGTGACCGACGATCCGAGCGAGCGGGAAAAGATGCTTAAGGCGGGAGAGGCCGTGTTGAAAAAGGGCACGGTGAGCCACAATCATTTCTGGTTTTATCAGTTCGCCATGAAATCGACGCTTGAGACCGGAGAGTGGGATCGCGTGGATGGCTACGCCCAGGCGCTTGAAGACTACACCCATTCGGAGCCGTTGCCGTTGACCGATTTTTATATTCGTTGGGGCCGGGCGCTGGCCGCCCACGGGCGAGGTGACAGGAGCAACGAGAACAGAAACGCGCTCGAGGTTCTTCGAGATCGCGCACAGCAAATTGGACTTAAGCCTGTGTTGCCGTTGATTGAATCTGCCCTTGCCGACAAACGAGAATGATTTCCGGTTCTTCGTATTGTGAAATATTCGGATCATGAATGGCATACTAACTGCTTGGGTGTTCTGAGTCACTGACGTGAACTGAACACAAAAATAGCGAGCTGGGGAAATCCCTGAGCAAGTGGGGAGGAAAAATTATGACAGCCTTTTCAAAAAAAGGAGCTGAAAGTCTTAAGGGCAAAATTAAGGGTCGCTTAGTGCAACCGGGCGATTCCGAATTCGACGAAGCCCGGACGGTATGGAACGCGATGATTGATCGGCGGCCGGCGGTGATTG